>JAZNCY010000227.1:0-4708 GCA_045587825.1 Acutalibacteraceae bacterium | reverse complement strand
TGAAACACTCGGCGGTATTCTTGAGCAGTGTATTCATACAGGCTTCGGTCTTCATTATTTTGGTGAAGAGCTTTCAGGCCCTGAATACGCTGGCAGATTTATTGCAGAAGTTGAAAAAACTGATATTGACGTTTATACCGATACAATGGTTTTAGACGTTTCTAAAGATAATGTAGTTACAGCAGTTAATAATAAAGATGGTCTTGTTCAATTTAAGGCAATTGCAGTAGTTTTAGCTATGGGTTGCCGTGAAAGACCACGTGGTGCACTTTCTATTGCAGGTTCTCGTCCTGCTGGTGTTATGACTGCGGGTACTGCACAGAAATATGTTAATATTGATGGATATATGCCAGGTAAAAAGGTTGTTATTTTAGGCTCTGGTGATATCGGTCTTATTATGGCAAGAAGAATGACACTTGAGGGTGCAGAGGTTAAGGTTGTTTGTGAACTTATGCCATACTCAGGTGGTCTTAAAAGAAATATTGTTCAATGTCTTGATGACTTTGGTATTCCGTTAAGACTCAGCTGCACAGTTATTGCAACTCACGGTAAAGAAAGACTTGAAGGCGTTACTATTGCAAACGTTGATGAAAAATTAAAGCCAATTCCTGGCACAGAGCAATATATTGAATGCGACACACTTCTTCTTTCAGTTGGTCTTATTCCTGAAAACGAACTTTCAAATGGTGTAGGAATAGAGCTTGACAGAGTTACAGGTGGTCCTGTAGTTGACGAATACAGAGAAACCTTACACAAAGGTATTTTTGCTTGCGGTAACGTTTTACAGGTTCACGACCTTGTTGACTACGTTACAGAGGAAAGTAAAATTGCTGGTAAAGGTGCTGCAAATTATATCTTCGGCAAGAAGAACGAAGGCACATATATTAACACAAAAGGTATCAATGGTGTTCGTTACATTGTTCCACAGAAGGTTAATATCAACAACGAAGAAGGTATTAAGCTTTACTTCAGAGTTGGTCAAGTTTATAAAGGCGCAAAGGTTGTTGTTGAATGCGATGGCAACATTCTTTCATCAAAGAAAAAAGTTATGTTAGCACCAGGTGAAATGGAAAACGTTGCTATTACACCAGAAATGCTTAAAAATATGAATGAAAACAGTGAAATCACTGTAAGAATAGAAGAATAAGGGGGTACTGAAAATGAAAAAGAATTTAATTTGTGTATCCTGTCCATTAGGTTGCCCTATTGAAGTGGAAATCGAAAATGGTGAGATTCTTTCTGTTACAGGTAATACTTGTAAACGTGGTGATGCTTATGCAAGAGCAGAACTCACAAACCCTGTAAGAAGCCTTACAACAACAGTAAAGCTTGTTGGTGGTAATTTACCAGTAGTGCCTGTTAAATCATCAAAGCCTGTTCCAAAGGATAAGATGTTCGAGTGTATGAAACTCATAAATGAAGCATCAATAAAAGCACCAGTTAAAATTGGTGACGTTGTAATTAAAGATATTTTAGGCTCAGGTGCAGATATTGTAGTTGCAAATAACGACAGTGGTAAATAATTAGTTTGATGTTGCAAGGTGGCGGTATTCGTTGCCTTGCAAAAGTTATAAAAAAGGAATTTTACATATATGAAACCTTATGAAATTGCGGCAGAAATAAAGCCGTCAAAACGCCAGTTAGAGTGGCAGAAAACTGAATTTTACGGTTTTATCAATATAGGTCTCCCGACTGTTGTTAACAGAGAGTGGACTGATGGTAACGTAAAGGCTGAAAACTTCGTTCCTGAAAAATTCAATGCAGAAGAATGGGTAACATTCTTTAAAAATGCAGGTTTTAACGGTATGGTGCTTAACGTAAAGCATCACGATGGTTTTTGTCTCTGGTATTCTTCTCTCACTGATTACACAGTTGAAAATTCTTTTAACTGGGAAGTAGAAGACAGAGATATGGTGAAAATGCTTTCAGAAGAATGTAAAAAGCAAGGTCTTAAATTTGGTATTGCTATTTCACCACTTGACAGACACGCCGAAAGTTACGGCACTGGTGAAGAATATAACGAATATTTCAAAAAGCTTTTAAGAGAAGTTCTCACAAAATATGGCGATATTTTCTATGTTCGTTTTGATGGTGCTGCTGAAGAAAATAAAAATGGCTACACTCAGGAGTACGATTGGGAGGGCTACTACGAAGTAGTAAGAGAATGCCAGCCAGATGCAGTAATTGCTCTTGTTGGTCCTGACGTTCGTTGGTATGGTAACGAATGGGGCGTAATAAGAAAAAATGAGTGGAGTGTAGTTCCTAAATATTACAGCATTGAAGAAGCTATAAAGAGAAGCAAAGAACCACCATCAAGAAAAAATAAAAAACGTGAGAAAAAGCACGAGATGGATTTAGGCTCTCGTAAAGCCATTAAAAAAGAGTCTGAGTTTATATGGTATCCTTGCGAGGTTTCTGTTTCAATGCGAGACAGATGGTATTATCATAAAGAAGATGAATACTCTGCAAAAACCAAAGACAGATTACAAAAGCTTTATTTAGACTCAGTTGGTGCAAACTGTGCATTAATGTTAGGTGTTCCACCAATGAAGGATGGTAGCTTTGCAGAAATGGATTACCAAATTTTAATGGCGTTTGGTAAGAGCCATAAACAAGCGTACGCTTATAAGGTTTCAAGTATTGCAGAAATTACTGCAAGTAGTTCACTTTCAAGTGAATATGATGTAAAAAATCTTATGAATTCCGATGAAAATAAAACCTGGAAGCCATCGAAAGATGATAAGGAACCAGAAATTGTATTTACATTTAACGAAAAAGATATGTTTGACAGAGTGCTTATGATGGAGCATATAGTTAATGGTCAGCACGTTGAAGAATATGAACTTTATCTTGATACTGGCGACGGCAAGTTCAAAAGGGTAGATAAAGGCGGAATTGTAGGCTACAAGAGAATACATAAAATAACCCCAACCGAAATTAAAAGAGTGAAAATTAAATTCACATCTTTCAGAGGCGAGTTGGAGTTACAGGAAGTTACACTTTATTAATTAAGAAAAACTACAACGAGAAAACGTTGTAGTTTTTTATTTATAAACAATTGCATTTTAAAATTATTTATTGTATAATAAATTGATTGTTTTTTAAACCAGTAATTATAGGTAAGGAGTTGTGTAATATGAAGCGTATAGTTAAGAAAATTGCAATAGTACTTGTTGCAGTTGCATTACTTGCAGTTTCTATGATACCTATGGTTGCATTTGAGGTTAAGCGTTATTACGGTGACGTAGATAACGATGGTCTTGTTACAGTTGAGGATGCAAGAAATATTTTAAGAAAGGCTATTGAAATTTCAGAAAACAATCTCAGCGAACACGACTTTGCGGCGGCAGATATTGATTGTGACAGTAAATTAACTGTTACTGATGCAAGGCGTACTTTAAGAATTGCTGCTCAGCTTGAAGCGAAAAACTTTATGCCGGCTTATGAATTCAACAAATACGAAGAAGATTTTGTTGCACTTATAAATGCATACAGAAAAGCTGAAAGTGATAATGAGCTTAAAAATCTTATTCTTTCAGAAGAGCTTTCTAAGGCGGCAGACCAGGCTGCGTTTGAATTTGTTACTCAGACTGGTAGCGGCTTAAGACGTGGTGATGGAACATATTACAATACATTACTTGATTCTTATGGAATTCAATATAATTTTGCCGATAAAGTAATGTGTGTTTCAACTACAAGCTATGCACAATGTTACGATAAAATGATTAAAGAAATGCAAAGCAATAAAGCGTTCAAGAGTCAGAATTTCAGCGAAATCGGTATAGGTGCATACTCAAAAGACGGCAGAACAGTTTATTGGTGCATTATTCTTGTTGGTTGATTAATTATTGAATTTTCAGTTGCTCGAAAGGAGAAATTAAAATGAGCGATTATAAAATAGAAACAAAATGTGTGCAGGGTGGTTACACACCAGGTAATGGTGAGCCAAGACAGATTCCTATTATACAGAGCACAACTTTTAAATATGATACAAGTGAAGATATGGGTAAGCTTTTTGACCTTGAAGCAACAGGCTATTTTTACTCAAGACTTCAGAATCCTACTTGCGATTTAGTTGCAGCAAAAATTGCTGAGCTTGAGGGTGGCTCTGCTGCTATGCTTACTGGTTCAGGTCAGGCTGCATCCTTCTATTCAGTATTTAACTTAGCTTCTAATGGTGACCACGTTGTTAGTTCATCTGCTATTTATGGTGGTACATATAACCTTTTCGCAGTTACAATGAAGAGAATGGGTATTGAATTTACTTTCGTTTCACCAGACTGCACAGAGGAAGAGTTGAACGCTGCATTCAAGCCTAATACAAAAGCAGTATTCGGCGAAACTATTGCAAACCCTGCTTTAGCAGTTCTTGATATTGAGAAATTTGCAAAAGCAGCACATAGTCACGGTGTTCCACTTATTATAGATAATACTTTTGCAACACCTGTAAACTGCCGTCCTATTGAATGGGGTGCAGATATTGTTACTCATTCAACTACAAAATATATTGATGGTCACGGCGCATCTGTTGGTGGTTGTATTGTTGATTCTGGTAATTTTGACTGGATGACTCACGCTGACAAATTCCCAGGTCTTTGCACACCAGATGACAGCTACCACGGCGTAACTTATGCTGAACGTTTCGGCAAAGAGGGTGCATTCATTACAAAAGCTACTGCACAGCTTATGAGAGATTTAGGCTCAGTTC
>JAZNCY010000226.1:0-10397 GCA_045587825.1 Acutalibacteraceae bacterium | reverse complement strand
TGCAATAAAAACACGACAGATTTCTCTGCCGTGTTTTTCATTTTATCTTTTTACTGATTTTGATGTAAGATATGCACTTACTGCGCTACCATTTTTTGCTTTTACACAATACTTGTATTTCTTGCCACTCTTTGCTGTTGTGTCTTTATAGCTTGTTGTTGTAGCATTTGTTGCAGTCTGCTTTTTAAAGCTTGACCACTTCTTTTTCTTTGCGTCATAAGTTGAACGATAAACAACGTATTCTGTTGCACCAGCGCTCTCAGTCCAGGTTACGTTAATGCCATCTGTAGCCTTTACTGCTGTTACTTCTGGCGCTGCAAGGTAAAGGAATGCTGCTGTTTCAGAGCTTGTTTGTCCTGTTTTACTCTTGATTGCTTTAACCTTATATTTGTACTGAACACCACTTACAACTGTTGTATCTGTAAATGATTTAACATTTGATTTTGCAGTGCCAATCTGTGAGAATTTTGTCCAAGCACCATTCTGAAGCTCTGAACGATAAATCTTGAAGCTTGTTGCACCACTAACTGCTGTCCAGCTTACTTTAACACCTGTTTTTGCTTTTGCTGCCTTTACAGTTGTTTTTGTTAAGAAATACATTGCATTTGACTCTTTCTTTGATGATACGTAACCACCATTTACTACCTTTATGCAATACTTATATTTCTTACCACTCTTTACTTTTGTATCTGTCCATTCTTTTGATGAAGCCCCTGCTGTTGCCACCTTTTTATATGAACCATACTTTTTCTTACTTGTGTTATATTCTGCACGATAAATTCTGTATTCATCTGCACTTACAACTGTTGACCACTTTATTTTGATACCATTTGACTTAATATATGCCTTTGGTGTTGGTGTGCACTTAAATGTAATTTCAGATGACTCTTTTGAATTCTTCGTTGAGCTTCCGTTTACTGCTTTTATGAGATACTTATACTTTGTACCAAGCTCTGCTTTACCATCAACATACTCTAAAACTGCTGATGTTGTTTTGCCGATTTCTTTCCAGCTCTTATCCCACTTCTTAGTTGAAGCATTGTAGGTTTTTCTGTAAATCTTATATTCAGCCGCACCTTCTACTGCGCCCCAAGTTACCTTTACACCACCAGTTGTTGATTTTACTGCGGAGATTACTGGAGCAGTGAGAGCAGTTTTAGGGATAACTGTTACTTCTGTCTTTGCATCGCAACGAGTACAGTGCTTTGATTTAGAACCTGTTTCTGTTGGTGTTGCAGGCTTATCTATTGTGAAATCTTTTGAATAGTTATGACCTAACGCTTTTACTTCTTCTGTTATTGTTGTGCCACAATCTTTGCACTTATATGTTTTAGCACCAGCCTCAACACAAGTAGGTTGCTTTGTTACTGTACCACCATCAATTTTGTGAGCTGTTTTTTCTATAGTTATCTCTTTTGTAACGTTACATCTTGAACAGGTCGAGATTTTCAAGCCTTCTTTAGTACAAGTAGGTTGAACCTTTACAGTACCAGCGTTAAAGCTATGACCTGTTGGGTTTATATTCTCAGTTTTTGTACCTTTACAGGTATCACAGGTATATGTTTTTACACCTGCAGTTTCACAGTTTGGTTGAGTTGTAACTACACCATCATTGTAACTGTGACCAGTAGCCTTTGTTACTTCTTCTTTGTTTGTAAAGCATTGTGAGCAGAAAAGTGTTTTCTTACCATCTTTTTCACAGGTTGCTTTTGTTTCAGAAATTGTTGTATAGTTGTGACCTTTTGCTGGGATTGTTTCTGTTCTTGTTCCCTTACAAACTGAGCAAGTATATGTTTTAACACCTGTTGCTTCACACTTTGCAGCAGTTGTTTCTTTACCTGAATCCCACTGGTGCTGACAAGGAAGTGATGCAGTAATTTCTGCTGATTCTGCTGACTGGTCACTCTCGGTACCATTCATTGTAACAGAAACTTTATATTTATATTTCGTGTTATTTGTAACAGATGAATCTGTATAACTGTTTGTTGTAGCAGTACCTACTGAAGTATAAGAACCAAAACTGCTACCAAACCAACTACTTGAATATGTACTTCTGTAAATTGTGTACTGTGAAGCACCTGAAATTTTATCCCAGGTAACTTTAATACCATTATCAGTATTTTCAACTTTAACATTTTTAGGAACTGCTGCTGAAACTAAGCCTTCTTTACTTTCGAGCTTACCGCCGTAAGTAAGACGACCACGAACTACAAGACGGATATATTTACCCATATCAGAAGTTGCAATTGTATATGTATCCTTAGTAGCGCCGCTTATTTTTGAATATGTAATGTTGCCGTCACTGTCTTTTGTACCAGCTTCCCACTGATATTTAACATATTTAATAACGCCATTATGAGCTTTCTCCGGTGTAACCTTGCTCATATCTGCAGTAAGCTTTTCGCCTACCTGAAAACTACCTAAAACGCTTACACTACCTGTAATAACTTCGTTTACAGTGTAATGGTTTGGTGCAGAAATAATAGAAGCCTCCCACACGTCATCAAAGTTAAAGCCAGATAATTTTTTATTTGTCATATCACTCGCTTTTTTAGCTGTTGCTGTAGGACTTGAACCCATACCACTACCGCCAAATGCTTGTGATGCGCTACCTGTTTCGTAATAGCAATTTGTTGAAGAACCAGTTGCATAACCTGCTATAGCACCGCAATATGTACCAGCAGTAATTGCGCCTGTATTATATGATGTTTCAGTTGCACCACATTGACCTGCAAGACCACCAGCGTATGATGAGCCTTTAGAAGTTGAAGCTTTAACATCGCCCTTATTGTAGCAGTCAGTAAGTGAGCCACTTGTTTTACCAGCAATACCACCAGCATAAACGTTACCTGTTGCCTTGCTGCCTGTATAAGAAGCAGTTACAGTACCAGATTTATGAGAAAGAATTTCTGAACCGATAAAGGAACTGCTGTTACCGATAACACCACCAGCATAAACATTCGCAGAAGTAAATGCAAATGATGCTGTGCAATTTGAAGTAACAGTTACGTCACCTGTTGTTGAACAACTGTCAATAGTAGCAAGAAAACCACTTACGTTACCTGCTAAAACACCAGCATAAACGCTTGTAGCACTGCTTGAGCTATAATTTAACGTAACACTACCTGTAACAGTAAGGTTTTTAACTGTACCTGAAACCTGACCGAAAAGACCAGCATAAGTACCGCTTGTGTTAACCTTTAACCCAGAAATTGTTTTACCGTTACCCTCGAAGGTACCAGAGAAGGCACTACCATTACCGATAGGTGTCCAGTTATCATAGCCACTAAGACTGATACTTTTAGTAAGCTTATAACTACCATTAAGCGGATAGTTATCGTTAGTACCAATAGCTGCTAATTGTGCTGCATCACTGATTTCAATAACATCTGCTGCAGAAGCGAATGTTACAGGGAATGCTGCAACAACGAAAACTAATGCGAATAAAAGTGATAATACTCTTTTCATTTGTTTTTCTCCTTTAACAATATTTTAATAAATATACTTATTCGTACATACTACCACAAATTGCATTATATCACTTTAAATACAAATAAACAATAAGCATAATAAACAAAAAGTGAGCATTGCTGTTTGCAACACTCACTCATTTATTTTACTCTTTATCAATATATTGTAAGATTTCCGACACTTTTTCATGGTTTGTGTAGTCAATGTTGCCATAGTAGTCTGATATAATAACATCTCCGTTCTCTTGCTTAAACGCTAAAAACAGATATTGCTTACCAACTTCTGGCATTGGCGTGTAACTTTCATCATCGGCTTTCACTATTACTTCGTTACCATTAATAAAATGCCCGCCGTGTTTATAAAACGTTGTTTCAGTTGGTACTTCACCTTTTATATTTTCTACAATCTGCAACTGAAATTCACTTTTTCCATCATAGTCAAAAATCAGCGTATCACTTTCTTTAACTACTCCAACAAAAATACAATTAACTGAGTCAACTACAGATTGCATATCTGAAATGTCTGCTATTGCAACGTTAATTAAAGCTTCTGCACCTTTTTTGGTAACACCTGCTACATAACCGAATAAAACCAATGCAACTAAAACTACTGCTAAAAGAATTTTCTTTTTCACACTATCACTCCAAAACAACACTGTTTAATTTCTCTGCCGTTGTCTTATTGAATGAACAGATTTCACTGCCATTCTGTGAGTAACTATAAACTGTATCGCCCGTGTAAGTCGCTCTGTCAACTGCGTTTTCATTTACAACGTAATCTTTACTTGTTGTTTTTTCGCCATAATCATTCACCTTTACAAGTTTTCCACTTTTTACATCAACCTTTAATGCAAAAACACTGTTGTAGAAACTATATTCAGAATATGAGTAATAACTATCATCTTTTGTATTAAACACCTCTGTTGTAATTGAATACGGAATATACATAATTAAATTTTTACTATCCCAACAAACTGACTTATGGTCATAAAATGCTGCCGAAGACAACCAATTAAAGATGTTATTTGTGCTTTCTGGCGGTAATATTTCAAATTTTGAAACTTCTTTAGGATTTTTCTTATCACTCACATCAAAGAGTGACACCTTCATTCCGTCACCAGCACCCTCTTCATCACCATTAACGCCAATACCTAAAAGATAATTTTCAGTAACGGGGTGAAGATAATTTGAGAAGCCTGGTATTTTAAGCTCACCCAAAACCTCTGGATTTTCGGGGTCTTTCAAGTCAATTACAAAGAGTGGGTCTGTCTGCTCAAAGGTTACAACGTAGCCTGTGTCACCCATAAAGCGAACAGATTTAATTGTTTCGCCCTTTGCAAGACCTTCTACCATACCAACAATTACCATATCAGCATCTAACACATAAAGATTATTTTTAGCATTCTGGAAATTACCAGTTGTTGTAGCAATTCTTAAATAACCATTATATTCATCAACGCTGAATTGATTTAAAGCAGTACCATTAACTTTACCTTTAGTTTTATAAGTGATTTTGTCACCAGAAATATCAAATTTTAAAATTTCTGTGGTGTAAATTGCAGAATCGTCAATCATAAATATCTCTGCAACTGCACCTGTCTTTGAAGAAACTGTTTCTTCGTATCTGCCACTCGTTACGTAAAGGTTGTCAGTGGTGCAATAAACATTTTCGCCACCGCCTAAAACTGCAGTTGAGTTAAATGTTTCTTTGTGATTAGTTGCATCAAGAGTCGAAACAACTACATAAGAGCTGTCACGAACTTCGTTCATAACACAGATATCACCAGCAGGAATTCTGCAAGCGTTTTCGCCACAATAAACTTCTGGCACACAGTAATCTGTAATCTTTACATTATCCATATAAAGTGGCACGTTGTAGTTTGAAATAAGGACTACTTTGTTACCCACTTTTCTTGCAGAAAGGTAGTCGCCATCCTGATAAACACGCCACTCTTCTTTTGGGTTTTCTCTGTCACTTATATCATAAGAAACAGCACAGGTAATCATTTTATAATCATAATAAAAATATCTGCCATTGTTAGTTTTCTCTTCGCTTTTTTCTTCACCATAGAAAGAATAACAATCAAGAATTGCAATAAGTCTGTTATTATCCACAAAAATTTCTTGCACTTCTGAATATTTTATTTTTTCATTTTCGTGCTTACCGACTTTGATTGCACTTTTTTCTGTTAAAGCGCCATTTTTACCTGTTTCTACAATGAAAATTTTATTTATAAAATCCTCCTCAGTCATATCCTCATAAAGCTTTTCGTTAGGATTATAGCCTGGTGTGTAATATATTGTATCGCTTACTAAATCATCGCTTGCACTTGTAGTTGTTTCAAGCTTTTTGCCATATTGTAAAAAGCTCTGGTATTCCCAATAAGTTTTTTGTGCTGGTACAACGTAAAGGAATTTACCATCATTTTTAATAATATCTGCTTCGTTAACGCCAGCTACCTGCTCGTTGGTTTCGCCGTGCTCACCCCTGCTTTCAGATGAAGTGTATTTTTCTGTTACACTTTCATACAGAACATCGTCACCTTTAAGATACTGAGAACCTGTTCCTGCCACAGCACCATTTATGGTTCCCTCTGGTGCACCACTCTGTGGCGTAACCATATCGCTATCTATAACTTCTTGCACATCTTCAGTAGCGACACCATCAATTAAAGAACCAAACATATCAAAAGCACCATTGAGCTTCATCATATTATTGTAATTCTTCTGATAGCCTAAAAACATACTTTCAATTTCAGAATAATCTTCTACTACTGTAATTTCATCTGTCAAACGGTCTGGTGGTTGCGAATCGTGTTCACCACCAACATACATAAATTGTTCCCAAGGCTTTGCAATAAACACACTTGTAACAACAATAGCGAAAACTGCCGCCACTGCAATCATCTTTTTAAAGAGAGATTTATTTTCTTTCTTTAAGCTTTCTGTTTCTTTTTCTAAAACCTCTAATTTGTTAACTTCTTTTTTTAGCAAAGCTTTAATATTTTCTTTGCCTAAACTTTCAGGTAATTCTATATTTTCATTGACTTTAAGAGCTTCGTTTAACTTAGAAAGCTCTTGCTCTGTAAAAACTTCTTCAGTGCCGATTTCATTTTTATTGATTTCATCGCTTCGCATAAAACTCACCCTAATACCTTTCTTAATTTTTCAAGTGCCCTTTTTTGTTTAGAACGTATTGTTGACGGAGAGAGATTATAAATTTTTGAAAGTTCTTCACTTTTAAATCCGCCGATTATAGAGAGTAAAATTATTTGTGCATCTGGTGGTGTTAATGATTTTAACGCTTCAATTAATTCAATACTATTAAAAGAAGATGGTGCACTTTCATCTTCAAGTAAAAATATGTAGTCATCCTCTGGTAACAAATCGGGATTTTTCTTATTCTTTTTAAGCTGACTTTTACATTGATTAGAGAGTATTTTAAAAAGCCACGATTTAAAAAGACTGTCATCCCTTAAATTACCTATTGACTTAAATGCAGTTATAACTGTTTCTTGTACCGCATCTTCAGCATCTTCTTTACTATTCAGCATATATAGCGCAAAGCGGTACATATCTTCACTATAAAGAGAATAAAGCTCTGAAAATGCAGTTATATCACGGTCTTTTGCTTTTTTTACTAAAAAGGATATATCCATTTTTCCTCACGCCCCTTTTACTCTCTACCTATTAGAGTGTTATAAAATCAAAATTGTTGCAAGAAATTTTAAATTTCACTAATTCCTATTTCCTAATTCCTATTTCCTATTTCCTAATTCCTAATTCCTACTTCCTAATTCCTACTTCCTAATTCCTACTTCCTTAAATATACCAAAATCCCTGTAAATTGTAAACAAATAATAAATTCCAATAAACTATTTGCAATACTATATATAATGTGTTATAATATTCAGTAATTATTTTTAAATTTCAAAATGAAAGGTCAAATGAAAATGTCTTTTTTCAAAAAACTTTTTGGGGATTACTCAACAAAAGAAATCAAGAGAATTACTGGTCTTAAAGATAAAGTTCTCGGTTTAGAAGAAGAATACTCAAAACTTTCTGATGCTGAACTTCAGGCTAAAACACCTGAATTCAAAGAACGTTTAGCTAATGGTGAAACACTTGATGATATTTTACCAGAAGCATTTGCTGCTTGTAGAGAGGCTGCATGGCGTGTGCTTAATATGAAGCACTACCCTGTTCAGATTTTAGGTGGTATTATTCTTCACCAGGGTAGAATTGCAGAAATGAAAACTGGTGAAGGTAAAACTTTGGTTGCTACTTTACCAGCATACTTAAATGCGCTTTCTGGCGAAGGTGTTCACATTGTTACTGTAAACGATTACCTTGCAAAGCGTGACTCTGAGTGGATGGGTAAGCTCTATAGATTTATGGGTCTTACTGTTGGTCTTATCATTCACGAAAAAGACAATAACGAAAGAAAAGAAGCGTATGCTGCTGACATTACTTTCGGTACAAATAACGAAATGGGCTTCGACTATCTTCGTGATAATATGGTTATGTATAAAGACCAGCGTGTGCAACGTGGCCACTCGTTTGCTATTGTCGATGAGGTTGACTCAATTCTTATAGACGAAGCAAGAACTCCACTTATTATTTCTGGTATTGGCGAAGCTTCAACAGACCTTTACAAGGTTGCAAATGACTTTGTTAAAAGACTTAAAATGGTTAAGGTTAAAGAGCTTGATGCAAAAACTAATGCTGAAGAAATTACAGAAGAAGAAAACGGCGATTATTTAGTTGACGAAAAAGCTAAAACTGCTACACTCACAAAGCAAGGTATTGCTAAAGCAGAAAAGGCTTTTGGTCTTGAAAACCTTATGGATGCTGAAAACCTCACAATTCAGCACCACATTAATCAGGCTCTCAAAGCTCACGGCACAATGCACCGTGACGTTGACTACGTTGTAAAAGATGGTCAGGTTCTTATTGTTGACGAGTTCACAGGTAGAATTATGCTTGGCAGACGTTACAGCGAAGGTCTCCACCAGGCTATTGAAGCAAAAGAAAACGTTAAGGTTGAGCACGAAAGCAAAACTCTTGCTACTATTACATTCCAGAATTACTTCCGTCTTTACAAAAAGCTTTCTGGTATGACTGGTACTGCTATGACAGAAAGTGATGAATTTAAAGAAATCTATTCACTTGACGTTGTAGAAATCCCAACAAACAAACCACTTGCACGTCAGGATAATGACGATGTGCTTTATAAAACAGAAGAAGCAAAGTTCAACGCTATTATAGATGTTATTGTAGAAGCTCACGAAAAAGGTCAGCCTGTTCTTGTTGGTACAGTTAATATTGAAAAGAGTGAAAAACTCTCAAGACTTCTTAAAAAGCGTGGTATTAAACACGAAGTACTCAATGCTAAATTCCACGAAAAAGAAGCTGAAATTGTAGCTCAGGCTGGTAAATTCGGTGCAGTTACTATTGCTACAAATATGGCTGGTCGTGGTACCGATATTATCTTGGGTGGTAACCCTGAATTTATGGCAAAACTTGAAATGCGCAAAAAAGGTTACCCAGATGAACTTATTGCAGAAGCAACAGGTTTCGCAGAAACTACTAATGAAGAAATTTTAGAAGCACGTAAAACATTCCGTGAATTAGAAGCAAAATTCAAAGAAGAAACAAAAGAAGAAGCAGAAAAAGTAAGAGATGCTGGCGGTCTTTATATTATCGGTACAGAACGTCACGAATCAAGACGTATTGATAACCAGTTACGTGGTCGTGCTGGTCGTCAGGGTGACCCTGGTGAAAGCCGTTTCTTCCTTTCTGCTGAAGATGATTTATTAAGACTTTTCGCTGGTGACAGATTCTATAATACTCTTGATGCCTTCAAATCAATCGGCGATATGCCTGTTGAAGCAAGACTCTTCACAAGCACAATTGAAAATGCTCAGAAGAAAGTTGAAAGTAATAACTTCGCAGTTCGTCGTAACGTTCTTAAATATGACGATGTTATGAATAAGCAAAGAGAAGTTATTTATGGTCAGAGAAACAAAGTTCTTGACGGTCAGGATATAAGTGCAACAATTCAGAAGATGATTGTTGACACAATTTCTGAATCTGCAGACTTCTACTGCCCTGCTTCAAACAATGTAAGTGACTGGAACTTCAAGGGGCTTGCTACAAAATACAACTGGCTTATTACAGAAGATGACATTAAAGACCTTACTAAAACAGAAGATGTTGCCGAAATTCTCCTTGATAAAGCACAAAAGCTTTATGATGACAGAAAAGCAGAGTTTGGCGAAGAGTTAATTAAAGAAATTGAAAGAAGTGCTCTTCTTCGTAACGTTGATATGCGCTGGATGGACCACATTGACGCTATGGACCAGTTAAAACGTGGTATTTCTCTTCGTGCTTATGCACAGAAGGACCCTGTTATTGCATTCAGAGAAGAAAGCTTTGATATGTTTGACGAAATGACAAACGAAATCAGAGAAGGTACTGTTGACTTCGTTCTTAAAGTAAGAATAAGAAAAGAAGACCCAGTTGAAAGAAAGCAAACAGTAAAAATCACAGCAACTTCTGGCTCTGATGACCAGACAGTTAAAAAGCAACCTGTAAAGAAAGCACAAAAGGTTGGCAGAAATGACCCTTGCCCTTGCGGTAGTGGTAAGAAATATAAAAAGTGTTGTGGTATGAACGAAAACTGATTTTCATTCACAGTTGCTATTATTATAAAAACAAAATCTCAGATAGTTGATTTCTCATCTATCTGGGATTTTTATTTTTACACTCAACAATTCTATTTCCTAATTCCTAATTCCTAATTCCTATTTCCTAATTCCTATTTCCTAATTCCTATTTCCTAATTCCTATTTCCTAATTCCTATTTCCCAAAACAAAAAACCTTACAAAGTTATCACTTTGTAACGTTTTTTTTGTTTTATACTC
>JAZNCY010000225.1:0-1557 GCA_045587825.1 Acutalibacteraceae bacterium | reverse complement strand
AACAAGGGCGATGAAGAGGTTCCGTTAGGTGACCGTAAGAATATGGCATATATGGGCTCTACTCTTGTTTATGGTCGTGGTAAGGCAGTTGTTGTTGCAACCGGTATGGATACTGAAATGGGTAAAATCGCAAACGCTATTACCCTTGCAGAAGATGGCAAAACACCACTTGAAATTAAACTTGAACAGCTTTCAAAAATCCTTACAAAGCTTGTTCTTGGTGTTTGTGGTGTAATTTTCGCTTACAATATTGCTATGTATTTTATCTCTGGTGACACTGCACCGATTTATGAAGTTGCACTCAATTCATTTATTACAGCAATTGCTCTTGCAGTTGCAGCAATCCCAGAAGGTCTTGTTGCCGTTATGACAATCGTTCTTTCAATAGGCGTTACAAATATGTCTAAAAAGAATGCGATTATCAGAAAGATGAATGCAGTCGAAACTCTTGGTTGTACACAGATTATCTGTTCTGATAAAACTGGTACATTAACACAGAACGTTATGACTGTTGTTGACCACTACGCTGAAGATGAAAAACTCTTGGCAACTGCTATGGCTCTCTGCACAAATGCTGATGTTGATGAAAACGGCAAAGGCACAGGCGAACCTGACGAGGTTGCTCTTATAAACTACGCTAAAACATTAGAATTAGAAAAGAATGTTTTAGTTACAGAAAAACCACGTGTTGGTGAAGTTCCATTTGACTCAGGCAGAAAGATGATGAGTACCGTTCACAGCTACAATGGTGGTTTCATTCAATACACAAAAGGTGCTCCTGACGAAATCCTCAAGAAATGCACTAAAGCATATATTGGCGGTCAGGTAGTTGCTATTACTGATGAAATAATCGCTAAAATTGCAGAAGAAAACACAAGAATGGGTAACAAGGCTCTTCGTGTATTTGCTGTAGCATTCAAAGAATATACTATAGAACCAGCTGAATACTCATCAGAGGCTCTTGAAAACGAAATGATTTTCATTGGTCTTACAGGTATGATTGACCCTGTTCGCCCAGAAGTTAAAGATGCTATTGTTGAATGTAGAAGTGCTGGTATTACACCTATTATGATTACTGGTGACCACATCAACACAGCAAAGGCTATTGCAAGAGAATTAGGCATTTTAAATGATGACTCTCAGGCTATGATGGGTAGCGATATTGATAAATATTCTGACGAAGAATTTGAAAAGATAGTTGAAAACATTTTTGTTTACGCTCGTGTTCAGCCTGAACACAAAACAAGAATTGTCAATGCATGGCGTGCAAAAGGCATGATTACTGCAATGACAGGTGACGGTGTTAACGATGCTCCCTCAATCAAGAGTGCTGACATCGGTGTTGGTATGGGTATTACAGGTACTGACGTTACAAAGAACGTTGCTGACATGGTTCTTGCTGACGATAACTTCGCAACAATCGTTTCTGCAGTTTCTGAAGGCAGAAGAATTTATGACAACATCAGAAAGGCAATTCAGTTCCTTCTTGGTTCAAACCTTTCAGAAGTTCTTTCAATTTTCACAGCTACAGTTCTTAAATTCACAATTCTCAAGCCT
>JAZNCY010000224.1:0-3966 GCA_045587825.1 Acutalibacteraceae bacterium | reverse complement strand
GCTGTTGTTGCTCGTGGTATGGGTACTTGCTGTGTATCTGGTTGCGGCGAAATCAAAATGGATGAAGAAAACAAAAAATTCGAACTCGCTGGTAAAACATACCACGAAGGCGATTACATTTCAATCGACGGTTCAACAGGTAACATCTATGATGGTATCATCCCAACAGTAGATGCTGAAATCGCTGGTGAATTCGGTAGAATTATGGAATGGGCAGACAAATACAGAACTCTTAAAGTTCGTACAAATGCTGACACTCCAGCAGACGCTAAGAAAGCTCGTGAACTCGGTGCAGAAGGTATCGGTCTTTGCCGTACAGAGCACATGTTCTTCGAAGCAGACAGAATCGCTGCATTCCGTGAAATGATTTGTTCAGATACAGTTGAAGAAAGAGAAGCAGCTCTTGAAAAGATTCTCCCATATCAACAAGGCGACTTCGAAAAACTTTACGAAGCTCTCGAAGGTAACCCAGTTACAATTCGTTTCCTTGACCCACCTCTTCATGAGTTCGTTCCTACTGAAGAAGCTGACATTGCAGCTCTTGCAAAGGCTCAGGGCAAATCAGTTGAAGATATTAAAGCTATTATTGCTTCTCTTCACGAGTTCAACCCAATGATGGGTCACCGTGGTTGCCGTCTTGCAGTAACATATCCTGAAATTGCAGCAATGCAAACAAAGGCTGTTATCCGTGCAGCAATCAACGTTAAGAAAGCTCACGCTGATTGGAATATCGTTCCAGAAATTATGATTCCACTCGTTGGCGAAGTTAAAGAACTTAAATATGTTAAAGATATCGTTGTTAAAACTGCTGATGCTGAAATCGCAGCTGCAGGCGCTGACCTCAAATATGAAGTTGGTACAATGATTGAAATCCCAAGAGCTTGTATCACAGCTGACGAAATCGCTCAGAATGCTGACTTCTTCTGCTTCGGTACAAACGACCTTACACAGATGACATACGGCTTCAGCCGTGATGACGCTGGTAAGTTCCTCACAGCTTACTACGATAGCAAAATCTTTGAAAACGATCCATTTGCAAAGCTCGACCAGAATGGTGTTGGCGCTCTTATGGAAATGGCAGTTGAAAAAGGTAAAGCAAGCGGCAGAAACCTTCACTATGGTATCTGCGGTGAGCACGGTGGTGACCCTGTTTCAGTTGAATTCTGTCACAAGATTGGTCTCAACTACGTTTCATGTTCTCCATTCCGTGTGCCGATTGCTCGTCTTGCAGCAGCTCAGGCAGCTATTAAAGACTAAGGGGAAAACTCAGGTTTAACCTAAATGAAAATTATCCGTCCGAGAAATCGGGCGGATTTTTTATGTGTTGAACAGAAAAGTAAAAAGTGGTATAATTATCTCAACAAATGAGAATTTTACGGGTGGCTCTGTATGTTTACTACAAAAACAAAATCTAACGATATTTTCCAATTACCAAAAATAACAGTAGATTTCATGAGAGAAATGGGCTTTATTAAACCAATGCATGGAGTAGGTCAACCACCTTTTATAGGCATTGATTTTTCGATGTGTGATTATCTAAAAAAAGCACATATTCCGTATTCCCGTCTACACGATGTCGGAGGACCGTTCGGTGGAAATCTTTACGTGGATATCCCTAATATTTTTCGTGACTTTTCTTGTGACCCTGAAGACCCTCAGAGTTATGATTTTGCTTTTACTGACTTACTCATAAAAGAACTTATTGAACGTGAAATTGAGCCATTTTTCCGTTTGGGTGTTACGATTGAAAACTATCGTAAAATTAAAGCTTATCGAATCAACCCACCAAATGACTATGAAAAATGGGCAAAAATCTGCGAAGGTATTATCCGTCATTACACAGAAGGTTGGGCAGATGGTTTTCACTATAAAATAACCTACTGGGAAATTTGGAACGAACCAGACAATTTTGAAGACCCCGAAGAAAATCAAATGTGGACTGGTACACCCGAAGATTATTACAAATTATATGAAGTTGCATCAAAACACTTAAAAGAAATTTTTCCACACCTAAAAATAGGCGGTTATGCAAGTTGCGGTTTTTATGCTATTACAGATAGTCATACTAACGTTGGTGCCTGTTCACCAAGATACCAGTATTTTATTGATTTCTTTGACGGATTTTTAGCATATATTAAGTCGCATAATTGCCCTCTCGACTTTTTCTCGTGGCACAGTTATGCAGACGTTGAGGCAAATATCAAGTGGGCAGAATACGCTCGAAACAAATTAAATGAGGCAGGCTATAAAGATACAGAGCACACTTTAAACGAATGGAATTGGCAACCTGAATTAAAAGGAACAACCAAACACGCTACACTCACTTGTGCAATGCTACTCTCTTTACAAAACACATCACTTAACAGTGCAATGTTTTATGACGCAGGTTGCAATACGGGAATATATGCAGGACTTTTTGACTGTGTAACATTCAAACCATTGCCAACCTATTATTCCTTTGTAGCTTTCGGTGAACTTTACAAACATGGTAAACAAGTTTATGTCGGTGAATTGCCCGAAAAAGTATATGCTTGTGCATCAAAAGAAAAAGACGGATGCTTTGTTATAGCAAACACAAATGAAAAAGATATAAATATTACTCTTGATGTGAATGGTATAAGTGATATAACGGAATGTAAAATTATAAAAAACGGTGTTGTTTGGGAAGATTATGAATTTAAAAATATCCTCCCCGCAGAATCTGTAATTTATATTAAATTCGATTTATGATACCATTCATAAAAGAACTTTATATTCAAAAGATAAACAAACTTGAATTTGTGGAGATGTCATTATGGAGTTAAATGTTAATTCCCCAGCATATTATACGGACCATTATGGAATTGATAATGAAGTTTATAAATTTTTTCAAAAAGCTTATTTTTACTTTTCAGATAAAGAATATAGTGAAATATTAAAATTTGTCGGTATTTTACCAATAGCAGCACCGCAGGAGCTATATGATAGCGGTGCTTGGAAAGAATCTGTGCAATTAATAAGCAATAAAAGTTGTGCTATAATTTCCCTAAGAATGAACTTTGAAGAATACTATGGTGCTGATAGTACTAAAAAAATAATGTTAACAAAAGAATTGATTTTAAAAGGCATAAGAACAATAAAATCAAGAGTTGGTTTTAATTATGAAGAATTTGAAAGAGATTTTAATCAGCTAAGTATTGATTAACAAATTCCAATTTGTAGGTGAGATAATATTTCCCCACTTTGCTAACAGCAACACAGGCAGCTATCAAAGGCTAATTCTTAACTGAATTATTCGGAAAAGCAAATAACTAAACGAATCCCCTTGGAGCAATCCAAGGGGACTTTTTATGTGTTGAACAGAAAAAGAAAAAATGTTATAATATAATCAATTCAGAAAACTTGAATTTGACGGTCAATTCTTACTCTACCATAGGTTTACTTCTCCTCACTAAACCAATGGTAGGTGTATTTAATGCGAAAAAGTCGTTACACTGTATGTGAAAGGAGGTAGCCTATGAATCAAATAAAAATCGGAAGATTTATTGCCGAGTGCAGAAAAAAGGCAAACTTAACACAAATGCAGTTGGCAGAAAAACTGGGCATCACCGATAAAGCAATATCCAAATGGGAACGCGGTGTGGCAATGCCTGATACTTCGATAATGCTTGAACTCTGTGATATTCTTTGCATCAGTGTAAATGAATTATTAAGTGGGGAGATGATTGATATGGAGCAAAAGGATGAACAATTAAATGAACTGATTTTTCAGATGGCAAAAAATGAGGAAAGATATCATAAACGACTGCGGCATTCCGCATATGTGATTGTTGCAACCAGCCTAACAGCACTTATTTGTCTGATGACTTTAATATCACTCCTTATCCCTGAATGTGGATTTCAAGACTTTTTGATAATAGTGTCTGTTATACTATTTATAATTCCTTGCATTATTGCTCTTAAATTTAAGGTAGAGACAGGGTATTA
>JAZNCY010000223.1:0-1851 GCA_045587825.1 Acutalibacteraceae bacterium | reverse complement strand
TACCGTACTTTGCAAAGGGAGATCCTACGATACTCATGGAATAAGGGATAACGTACATCGTTCTGCCCATCATAGAGCCTGTGTAAAGCTTTGTGAGCTTTGCATAGCACTCCTTAGGATCCATCCAGTTGTTGATGTTGCCGGCATCCTCTTTTGTAGGAGTACAAATAAAGGTTCTGCCTTCAACACGAGCAACGTCGTTTACTGCCGTTCTGTGGAGATAGCAGTTAGGAAGAAGATCCTGGTTGAGCTTGATGAGTTCGCCTGTAGAACAAGCAGTAGCTCTTAATTCTTCGATTTGTTCTTTAGAACCATCAATCCAAACGATTTTGTCTGGTTTTACGAGTTCTACTTTCTCGTCAATCCAAGAAAGAACGCTTTTGTTTGTTGTTAATGCGGACATTGTAAATACCTCCTGTGAAAATTACTTTTTCACCAAATTTATACATTTAACATTTTACACTATTTTGAGTCAAATTTCAATAGTTAAGGTTAAATATTTATATACAATATTTTATGTTATTTAATATATTTATTTGTAAATTCTTCTACTTTATTCCAATAAACTTCAGGATGAACTTTATATGAATCAGCGTGAGTAGCGTCTGGCACTACTAACATATCTTTCTCAGAAGCACAAGCGTCAAAGTTTTTCTGTAACATTTCGAATGGCACGTAGTCATCCTGTTCGCCGTGAATGAAAAGAACAGGTGTCTTTGATTTCTTTAATTGCTCAATAGATGAAGCCTGTTTTAAACTATGACCTTTAAAAATAGAGTGAATATTACTTGAAGCGTAAAGGGTAGGGAAGGCGTTTAATTTATAAGTCTTTTTAAGCTCATATTTAAATTCGTCCCATACACTTGTAAAGCCACAGTCCTCAACAGCACATTTAACGTTTACAGGCAATTCTTCACCAACTGTCATCATAACAGTTGCGCCACCCATAGAAATACCGTGAAGCACAATCTGACATTCAGGGTGAATCATAATTAAATAATTAATCCAGTCAACCATATCAAGTCTGTCAAGCCAACCCATAGAAACGGCGTTGTGTTCACTGTGGTCGTGACCACGTAATGCAGGCATTATAATATTGTAGCCCCACTCGTAATACTTTTCTGCAAGGTTTGCCATATAAAATGGTTCACAGTTAAAGCCGTGAATTAAAATTGCCCACTTGTCACTTTCTACAGGATTTTTAATCATAAATCCGTGAATAGATTTGTTGTCTCTGTTTTTTATAACAATATGGTCTGCTTTTTCTTGTGTTTTAGAAGTATCAGCAGGTGGTTCTGGTTCGTTGCCCTTAACCCAGTCAGCAAATTTTGAAAATTGCTTGTGTGCACGTGTTAACACAAAGCCAGTAAATGCTGCACCACTGAGAGCATAAACTGCACCAGCACCAATTGCTACCTTTAAAAGTTTATTCTTTTTACCCATAATATCATCCTTTATAATTGGTTTAAATTAATTATACAATTATCAGTATGATATTTCAATTACTAAATTGTTAAATTAACTTGTAGCTTGTATACTTTCAACTTAAAAAATAGATTGCATTTTCCTATGCATTATGTTAAAATATTTCGGAATGGGGGTTATCCTGATGGCAAATGATATTATTTTTAAAACAAAAGCATTTGGTGGTTTTAATAAAGAAGAGGTTATGACTTACATAAATAACCTTATTTCAGAAAAGTCGGCACTTGAAACCAAGTGTAAGGAATTAACCGATGCAAATAACAATTTGAAAAATGAAATTAATGAAGCCGAAGAAAAGGTAAAAGAAGCTGAAGAAAAAGTTTCAAAAGCAGAAGAAAAGCATAATGAAGATGAACAACGTTTAAA
>JAZNCY010000222.1:0-2311 GCA_045587825.1 Acutalibacteraceae bacterium | reverse complement strand
TCAAGGCGTGCAGACAGTTTGTTTTTATAACAAATTAAAAACGGAATGGTGGAAAATTGATTTTTTAATGCACGTAAGTGCAAGGCAATAAACTTTTAATGAAGTCGCTTACGCTGATGAATGATGAAGAATGAATAATTTTGGGGCTACGCCGTTATTTTGTTTAATTAAAAATTTAAAATTAAAAATTAAAAATTGCGGGGCTACGCCGTAATTTTAATTGAGAATTGAGAGTTGAGAATTGAGAATTTTGGGGCTACGCCGTTATTAAATACAAATAAAAATAACTACATTCGTTCATTTCTACCAGTGAATCAGTGGGTCAGTGAGTCAGTAAAAATGAAATAATAAAGTAATTTGTAGCGAAGCCTTACCTTCTTTGAAAAGAAGGGGGACCATTCGTAACATAAACTATTTTTATTAATAATTTTCAAGGCGTGCAGACAGTTTATTTTTATAACAAATTAAAAACGGAATGGTGGAAAATTGATTTTTTAATGCACGTAAGTGCAAGGCGATAAACTTTTAATGAATAATGAAGTCGCTTACGCTGATGAATGATGAAGAATGAATAATTTTGAGGCAAAGCCGATTACAATTAAATATTAAGATAAATAAATTTATAATGCCAACGCAGTTCCTTAATTATTCATTATTCACTATTCATCATTCATTAAATTTCAACTATTATCCGTACGCTGAAGCGTATTTTGATATCAATTCTCCACCATCGCAAGCGATGGTCCCCCTCCTTTTCAAAGGAGGTAAAAGTAAAAAAACAACTACATTCGTTCATTTAAAGTAAAAATGAATGAATGTAGTTTTTATTATTCATATTAAATTATAATCAAACGCGAAGCGTTTCCGAAATTTTTAATTTTTAATTTTTAATTCTTAATTTTTTAGCTAAGCTTATGGTTCGCATCTGAGCAAGATACTGAAACATCTGCAAAGCTTTCTAAGTTAGCGGTGATTGTGAGAGTTATAACCTTTGTATCATCACCACAAACAGGAATAGTCTGGAAGCTACCTTTAATTGTATCTAATGTTACTGCAGAACTGCCACCAGTAAGATTTTCAACAGTATCAGAGCCAACTTCTTCTATTACTGCCTTACCATCTTCATTAACGTAAAAATTAATTACAGCCTTTTTGCCACTAACACCAGTAATACCACTCATAGAAAAGGCACGTGTTGCTACACTCATAATCTGGCGCTGGTTATCAAGGCAGGTTTTTTCTTTTGCATCGCTTGTTACAGAGTTAAAAATAGGAATAGCAACAGCTACAAGAATTGCCATTATAACAACAACAATCATAAGTTCAACTAAAGAAAATCCTTTTTTAGTTTTAATAAAACGAAACATTTTTACCATCTCCATTAATAGTGGGAAAAATCCGTAACTTTTATATTGTTATAATAGCACAACTGTTAAAATTTGTAAATACCTTTTACAATTTATTTACATAAAAGAAAAAACCTACAAGGCGAACCTTGTAGGTTTTTGAAAACACAAATTAATTATGCAAGATCGTGTGGGTTCTTGTCAACTTGAGTACCATTATTCTTTACACATAATGTTTCAACCTTACAAGTACCATCTTCTTGACCTGTAATTGTTACGCGAATAACACTATCATCAACTGGGCAATATGGTGGTGTCTGGAAGAGACCTGTTAATTCGCTCTTCTTCAAAAATGGTGATGTGTTATCAGCTGGATAAGCAGCAGCATTTTCTGCTGTGTAATCTCTTTCACCTTCAGCACTATTTGAAACTTCAAATATAAATTCATCACCAGCATCAAGAGTCTTCTCTAAAAGTGCATTGTTAAGTGTAGAAATGATTGAACGTTGGTTGTCGATACAAGTTTTTGCTCTTGAGTTACCTGTAACTGAGTTGAAGATTGGCACAGCAACTGCAACGAGGATAGCCATGATAACAACAACGATCATTAATTCAACGAGTGAGAAACCTTTTTTGCTCTTCATAAATTTAAACATTTACGAACAACTCCTTTTCTAATAAAAATATTTTTATGTATTCCATTATATGTAAAAGGCTCAAGCCTTAATACACACTATGAAATTTACGGGATTTTCCCGTTCTGTATGAAAGTGGGAATTTTCCGTAACTTTCACTATCTGTATATTATCATAATATTTTACTTTTGTAAAGCCTTTTTTGAAAAATTTTTGATTTTTTTGAAATTTTGGGGTTAGTTGTTAGATTTTAGGTATGGGGTGTTAGGTTAGGTTGTAAACGAAACAATAAATTCACTCAAACAAAACGCCTCTCTTCGAAGAGAGGGG
>JAZNCY010000221.1:0-15903 GCA_045587825.1 Acutalibacteraceae bacterium | reverse complement strand
TGTTTTTAGTTCAAGGATTTTTGATACGCCTTCCTCTTGCATCGTAACACCGTAAAGCATATCTGCTTCTTCCATTGTACCACGACGGTGAGTAATAAGAATAAACTGTGTATTCTTTGTCATTCTTCTTACATACTGTGCATAACGGACAACATTGACATCGTCAAGTGCAGCCTCAACCTCGTCGAAGATTACGAATGGTGCGGGAGTAACCTTAAGAATTGCAAAGAGAAGTGCAATAGCAGAAAGTCCCTTTTCACCACCTGAAAGCAGGTTGATGTTCTGAACATTTTTGCCTGGTGGCTGAACCTTTATATCAATATCACATTCAAGAACATCAATCTCATCACTTAATACGAGTGAAGCTTTACCTCCACCGAAGAGCTCGGAGAATGTTTCACCAAAGTTAATATTGATTTTGTTAAACTGGGTTCTGAACTGTTCACCCATTTTGCCAGTGAGCTCCTGAATTAATTTAATAAGCTCTGCCTTTGATTTTTCAACATCGTTAACCTGAACGTGCATAAATTCATAACGTTCAGAAACCTCGCTGTATTCTTCAATAGCACTAAGATTAACTGAACCAAGACCTTTGATTTTTGCTTTGAGTTCATTAAGTCTTTTTCTTGCTTCGCCTACGTCTTCAATCTCAATATTTAACTCTTCAGCTTCACGACGGGTTAATTCATATTCCTCATAAAGTCTGTTAGAGATATTTTCAAGGTCTTGTGACATTGACTCTTTTCTTTCAGTAAGACGAGCAATTTCACCACTTAATTTTTCTCTTTCTTCTGTCTTTTCACGTTCAAGAATACGAAGTTCTGCACTTATCTTTTCAAATTCTTCACGTTGTTTTATGAGATTTTCAGTATCCGCCTTAGAAGTACCACTCTGACTTCTTAATTTTCCTGCATCTTCTCTTAAAACGTCAATAAGCTTTGTGAGTTCTTCGTTTTTCTTTTCAATTTCTTCAATCTCACTGTTAAGCTGTGAAAGACGGTCTTTGTGGCTTGTGCTTCTGCCAACGAGTCTTTCAATTTCTTCTTTCTTTGCTTCAATTTCTTTTTCATTTGTAGCAATAAGAAGATTTATTTCAGCTGCTTTCTTAGTAACTTCTTCACGTTTTGCTAAAAGATTCTCCCTGTCACCTGTAAGAACAGATAACTGATTTTCTACAGAAGAAAGTTCTTCCTGAAGCTTTGCAAGCTCAGTCTCTGCAGCTTTGGCATTTTCTTTAACATCCGTCTTTCTCTTTACGAGATTTTCTTTCTCTTCATCTGCTTCATTCTTAGCACCAAGAATTGCTTCTAACTGACCTTTTTTGAGTGCTAAAACGCCTTCCATTCTGATTTTTTCTTCACCAGTAAATGCAATTTCAGCTTTACAGCCCTCAAGCTCTGCCGAAAGTGATGAATAATTTTCTTGTTGCTCCAGAACGTCTTTTACAGCAATATCTAATTTTTCCTGTATATCGTTACATTCTTTATTAAGTTTTTCAATCTCATTTGCACGGCTTAAAATACCAGCATTCTGAAGACGAGCACCACCAGTCATTGAACCGCCAGCGTTAACAACCTGACCATCAAGTGTTACAACCTTGAATTTATAAGAATATTTCTTAGCAATTTCTACTGCTGAGTCAAGGTCCTCACTTACAACAGTTCTGCCTAAAAGTGATGTAATTACGCCTTGGTATTTACTGTCATATTCTACTAATTCAGATGCTAAATTTATATAGCCATAGCAATCATCAAGACCTTTTTCCTGAAGAAGAGTACCCTTAACAGAAGTAAGTGGCAAGAAGGTTGCACGACCAGCCTTGCTTTCTTTTAAGAAGTTAATAGCCTTTTTAGCATCATTTTCAGTTTCTGTAATAATATTCTGAATAGCAGCACCTAAAGCAGTTTCAACTGCTAATGCATACTTATCCTTAACAGAAATAATCTGAGAAACAGGAGCGTGAATACCCTTTAACACATTGTGTTTTACTTCACGCATAACAGCTTTAACGCTACCCTGATAACCCTCCATATTTTTTTCCAAATCTGTGAGCATTGCTACTCTTGAATTTTTAATATGAAGTTCATTTCTTAAAGAGTTTTCTTTTTCTTTTAAAGCGTTCAGCTTCTCAAGACGTTTTTCTGCTAAAAGCTCAATACCTGAAAGAGAATTGTTTAAATCATTATTCTTTTCAGTTACCTTGTCTAATTCTTCCTGAGCTTCATTTTTAGCCTTTTCTAATTCATCTAAAATCGGCTTTCTTTGTGCTTCTGCTTCATCAATAGTCTTAATTCTGTTGTCAATTTCTTCAATAGAAGATGTAGCCGTTGACACTAAAACACGTTTATCTGCAATAGAAAGAGAAAGCTGTGACATTTTTTCAGAAAGCTCTACACTCTCTGCTGCACTTTCTGTATTCTTGTTAGTAATAATTTCAATCTCGTTTGAAAATTCTTGAAGCTCTTCTTTTTTTACTTTAATAGCAGCTTCTAAAAGCTTGATTGCTATATTAGTTGATGCAATCTGCTCATTGATTTCTGCTTCAGTTTCATTTTCGTTTTCTTTGTCACGCTCAATTCTTTCAATAGCTTCTTTGTTATGTAAAATACTGTTTTCGTGAACGAGAGCCTGACTTTCAATTAAAGCAGCCTGTTCTTCAAGCTGTGAAGATGCTCTGTGAATTTCATCTACTTCAATTGTAATTCTCTGTGTTTCATAAATTGCATTATCAATTTTCTTTGCAGCATCCTCTAAAACGCGGCAAACGTCTGTATATTGCGCCTGGGCTATTGTTATTTTCTTTTCTTGCTCACGTAAAGTACTCTTTGTTCTCTCTAAAGTATGAAGGCAAAGACCTATATCAAGTGTTTTCTTTTCAGCTGAATATTCAAGGAATTTTTCTGCCTTTTCTTTCTGAGCCTTTAAAGGACCAACACGTGTTTCAAGCTCAGTTAAAATATCACGAAGTCTTAAAAGATTTTCTTCTGCCTGGTCAAGACGGCGCATTGCATCAGCACGGCGATATCTGTAATGTGAAATACCAGCCGCTTCTTCAAGCATATCTCTGCGCTCTTCGCTTTTACCAGAAATAAGAGTTTCAATCTTACCCTGGCTTACCATAGAATAACCATCTCTACCAAGACCAGTATCCATAAATAATTCGTGGATATCCTTAAGTCTTGATGGCTGACCATTTATTTTATATTCACTTTCACCTGAACGATAATATCTTCTTGTAACGCTTACTTCGTCATTATCGTTATTAAGTGCTCTGTCAGTATTATCTAATTTAAGAGTAACTTCTGCAAAGCCTACTGCACGACGAGCATCGGTACCACTAAAAATAACGTCCTCCATTTTAGAACCACGAAGATTTTTAGTGCTCTGCTCACCTAAAACCCAACGCATAGCGTCAGAAATATTACTCTTACCACTACCGTTAGGGCCTACAACTGCCGTTATGCCTTTTCCGAATTCAAGTAAAGTCTTGTCCGGAAAGGATTTGAAGCCTTGCAATTCAATTGCTTTCAAATACATTTTGTATTCTCCGTTTCAATTTCGTACTTTTCTAATTCATTTTTGCCTTTTATAGTAACTTTAAAGCCGTCACGTAAAAGACTTTCTTTATTTTTACCTTTTTGACCTGTTGCCTTTGAAATTTCTTTTTCATTAACATATATTGTAACATTTTTTGTTTTACAATTGTTTTCATTTTTGTAAATTTCAAAAAGCTTTTTTCTTATTTTCTTTAAGTATATTTCACTTTCACAAAGCTCACCGAATGCTGGATGATATGGGCCACTTAAATAACCATCATCAACATTACCACCCGAATGAAGCCCTAAGCGAATGACCTTTATTTTGTTTTCATAGAACATTTCTAAAAGCTCTGCACAAAGTGAAACCGTTTCATCTAAAGTTGGTGAAACGTATTCGTTTTGTTTTAAAAGCTCTGAAAGATGAGTATTTTCTAAAACTATTGTCGGGTAAATCCTTACAGTATCAGGCTTTAAAGCAATAATACTTTTTGCAGTTTCTATATCAATTTCTCTTGTGCTTTTATAAAGCCCCGTCATCATCTGAAGACCTAAAGAGAAGCCATATTTTTTTATAAGTAACGAGGCGTTTATAACATCGTTTACTGTATGACCACGCCTGTTAAAAAGAAGCACATCGTCATTCATACTCTGTGCGCCTAATTCTATTGCCGTAACGCCGTATTTTTTAAGAAGCGTTAAAACCTCTTCATTAATAGCGTCAGGTCTTGTAGAGATTCTTATACCACTGAAAATGCCATTTTCAATGAATGGCTTTGCTTCTTCTAAAAGCGAAATCATATAACCTCTGTCAATAGCAGTAAAGCTTCCACCAAAAAAAGCTATTTCAGTATTTTCACTTTTCAAGCCATCATTTTTTGCTTTTTCAAGTGTACTTCTTACTTCCTCAGTAGTCAATTCCTTTACTTTACCAGAAATTGTTTTCTGATTACAGAAGGAGCATTGATTAGGACAGCCAGCGTGTGGTACAAAAAGCGAAATATTAGCGTGCTTCATTGTAAATTTTCTCAAGAGCACTGCCAGCAGCATTCTGCTCTGCTTCTTTTTTGCTTTTGCCTTTACCCTCACCAATTACTTCACCATTAAGACTAACTTTAAAAATGAAGGTTTTGTCGTGGTCAGGGCCTTCTTCGCCTACTTCTTCGTAAGTTAAAGTATTACCTTTAACCTTCTGAATTTCTTCCTGTAAAAGAGATTTATTATCTTTGAAGCTTGCTTCTCTTTTTATTGCATCTTTTATGAATCTTAAAATATATGGTTTTACTGCATCCATTCCGCCATCGAGATAAATAGCAGCAACTACGGCTTCAAAAGCATCAGACACAACTGAAGGACGATTTCTGCCACCTGTACTGTCTTCACCACGACCTAAAAGAATGTATTTGCCTAAATCTATCTGCTCAGAAAATTTAAAAAGTGATTTTTCACACACTACCGCCGCACGAAGCTTTGTCATTTCACCTTCAGGACGGTTTTTATATTCAGTGAAAAGATATTCAGCCGTAACAAAGCCTAAAACTGAATCGCCCAAGAATTCGAAACGCTCGTTATTCTTTTTTAATTTATTTTCGTTAGCGTAAGATGAATGTGTAAGTGCTAATTCTAAAAGACTTTTATCTTTAAAAGAATAACCTATTTTTTCTTCAAATTCTAAGAAATTCATTCTTTTCACCTCAAGTCAAGTGTATCAAAATAATCTAAACTACGTTTTGCAAGTGCTTCGTAGCGTTCTTTTTTATCTCTTATTTTTTCTTCCAATGGAGTTACTATACCAAACGCCGCACCCATTGGCTGAAAGTTTTTAACTGTTTCGTCGGAAATATAGTGGGTCAATGCACCAAGCATTGTAATTTTAGGAAGAACAAGTTTTTCTTTACCGAGTATTTTTTGTGCAAGGTTAAAACCTGCTAAAATTCCCGATGCCGCCGATTCCATATAACCTTCAACGCCAGAAATCTGCCCCGCAAAATATATTCTTTTTTCTTTCTTTAAGCTAAAATCGTTATCTAAAAGCTGTGGGGAGTTTATAAAAGTGTTTCTGTGCATTACGCCGTAGCGTACAAATTCTGCATTTTTAAGTGCTGGAAACATTGAAAAAACTCGTTTTTGCTCTGGGAATTTAAGATTTGTCTGAAAGCCTACTAAGTTATACATAGTGCCATCAACATTTTCTTTTCTCAACTGAAGATTTGCCCAAGGACGATGACCTGTTGCAGGGTTAACTAAACCTACTGGTTTTAAAGGACCATATCGCATAGTATCCTTTCCACGAGAAGCTAAAACTTCGATAGGCATACATCCCTCATAAACATCCTTTTTCTTATCGAATGAGTGAAGCTCTGCACTCTCGGCATTTATAATTGCCTCATAAAAAGCTTCATACTCTTCTTTATTCATAGGACAGTTTATATAGTCAGTTTCGCCACCACGGTCATAACGTGACTGAGTGAAGGCATTTTCCATATCAATACTATCAGCAGTAACAATAGGTGCCGCAGCATCATAAAAAGAAAGAAAATCCTTACCTAAAAGCTTACCTATTTCTTTCGCCAAATCATCACTCACCAAAGGACCTGCCGCTATAATTACATATCCGTCTGGAATTTTTGTAACTTCTTCTCTTATGACAGTTATGTTTTCATTATTCAGAATATTTTCTGTTATAAGCGAAGAAAACACGTGTCTGTCAACGGCAAGAGCGCCGCCAGCAGGAACCTTTGCTTTATCTGCTGCCTCAAGACACACAGAACCAAAACGGCGCATTTCCTCTTTTAAAAGACCAGCCGCAGAACCAACTCTTTCAGCTTTTAAAGAATTTGAACAGACAAGCTCAGCGAAATTTTCACTTTTATGAGCAGGAGAATATTTTTGTGGCTTCATTTCATAAAGCGTTACCTTTATTCCCCTTTTAGCTAATTGGTTTGCCGCTTCAACACCAGCAAGTCCACCACCGATAACTGTTACTTTTTTATCACTCATCGCTGTCTTCCTGTGATTTCTTTGCATTTTTTCTTGGTGCTTTAAAGGAATGACCACATTCCTCATTAGAGCAAGTGATTATACCACCCTTACCCTTAAAGAGTGATTTGCCACATTTAGGGCAATTTTCACCTGTTGGCTTATCCCAAGTCATAAAGTTACATTCAGGATAATTACTGCAACCAAAGAACTGATAACCTTTTTTAGATTTTTTACCGATAACGTTACCGCCACAACGTGGACAGGTAGCAGTTGTCTCTTCAACAAGTGGCTTTGTTGTTTTACATTCAGGGTAACCAGGGCAAGCAAGGAACTTACCAAAGCGACCACTTTTAACAACCATATTTCTACCACATTTTTCACATTTTATATCGGTAATATCTTCCTGTAGTTGAATTTTCTGACCTTGCATTTCATCCTTTGCTTTACCTAAAGTTTCTTCAAGGTCATCGTAGAATTCACGAAGCATTTCTACGTAGTTACATTCACCATTGTCGATTTCGTCAAGCTTTGCTTCCATTGAAGCAGTGAATTTAGTATTAACAAATTTAGGGAAGCGTTCCTTTAATAAATCGGTAGTAACCTTACCTAATTCTGTATTTTTAAGAACCTTACCTTCACGCTTTATATATTCACGTTTGATAATTGTACTTACAATAGAAGCGTAGGTACTTGGTCTGCCGACACCAGTTTCTTCAAGAGTTTTAATGAGTGAAGCTTCTGTGAAGTGTGCTGGTGGCTGAGTAAAGTGCTGATTTCCTTTAAGGTCTTTGAGTTTAGGAGTGTCACCAACCTTAATTTCAGGAAGTACACTTTCTTTTTCTTCATCGTCTGTTGATTCTTCATAAAGAACTGTGAAACCGTCAAATTTAACAGAATAACCACTTGCAGAGAACAAACAGAATTCATCTGGGTTTTCTTTTTTGCTACCCTTAATCTCGATTTTAACTGTTGCCTGTTCACAAGCAGCCATTAAGCTTGCTACGTATCTGCACCAGATTAAGTTATATAATTTGTATTGGTCATTTGTAAGACTGCTCTTTACTTTTGCAGGAGTTAAAGCAACGTTTGCCGGACGAATTGCTTCGTGACCATCCTGTGCGCCTGCACGTGTTTTAAAATATCTTGGTTTTTCAGGAAGATATTTTTCACCGAAGGCAGACTTTACAAACTCTGTGTGAGCAGCTCTTGCTTCTTCTGAAATACGAAGTGAGTCAGTTCTCATATAAGTGATAAGACCTGTTGTGCCAAGACCTTCTACATCAACACCTTCGTAAAGCTCCTGAGCAATTTTCATTGTTTTCTGAGCCTGGAAGTTTAATTTTCTTGAAGCTTCCTGTTGCATTGATGAAGTTATAAATGGTGGTGCAGGTTGTTTCTTTCTTGTACCCTTTTTAACTGATTCTGCAACAAAATCAGCACCATCTAAACGTAACAAATATTTATCTGCTTCTTCTTTATTTTTGATTTCAACCTTACCATTTTCGTCTGAAGTAAGGGCAGCAGAGAAGGTTTTTCTTTCTGCTATGAATTTCGCATCTATTGACCAGTATTCTTCAGGATTGAATCTTGCAATTTCTTCTTCTCTGTCAACAATAAGACGAACTGCAACACTCTGCACACGCCCAGCAGAAAGACCACGTCTGATTTTCTGGCTGATAAACGGACTGAGTCTGTAGCCTACTAATCTGTCTAATATTCTACGTGCTTGCTGAGCATCAACAAGACCCATATCAACTGTTTCAGGATTTGAAATACCTCTTTTAACACTTGTTTCGTTAATCTCGTTGAACTTAACTCTGTTTTTCTCGTTTAAATCAAGACCTAAAATTGTAGCAAGATGCCACGAAATTGCTTCTCCTTCACGGTCAGGGTCAGTTGCGAGATAAACTTTTTCGCTTTTTTCAACCTGAGCTTTTAATTCCTTTACAAGTTTTTCTTTATTCTTGATAATAGCATATTTAGGAGCAAAATCATTTTTAACGTCAACGCTTAATTTTGCTGCTGGTAAATCTCTTACGTGACCCATTGAAGCAGTAACCTCAAAGTCTTTACCTAAATATTTTTTTATTGTTTTAGCCTTTGCAGGCGACTCAACTATAACAAGCTTGGACATTTATTTCTATCCTTTCAAACTTTATATTTTTTGCCTTCTACACCTTCTACCTCACCCATTAATTCGAGCTCAGTAAGTGCTGAAAGCACATCACTCATTTTTAAAGCAGTCTGCCTTAATATATCATCAACGTGAGTAGGCTCACCACTTAAAACAGAATAGACCTTTTTAGCTTCATCTGAGAAGCTGTCATCTAATTCTGACTTCTTTTCTTTTTTTACTTCTTCTTTTACCGGTTTTTTCTCCATTACCGGTTTCTTTGCTACGGCAGTTTCTTTTTTACCTTTTCTGTACTCAACATAAGGAATCTGAGAAAGTGAAGTTTCAGCCTTACTAAAGTCTATTAAATCCCCGTAAAGATATTCATATTCCGAAAGAATATCCATCGCAGAAAAAACAGGCTTTGCACCATTTTTTATTAAATGATTAGCACCATCGAATGAAGAACGGACTATATCCCCTGGCACTGCAAAAACGTCTTTACCTTGTTCTAAAGCAAAATTTGCAGTAATAAGAGAACCACTTTTTATACCAGCTTCAATAACTAAAGTACCTAAAGTAAGCCCTGAAATAAGACGATTTCTTATAGGGAAGGTTGTTCTCGAAGCAGGTGTAAAAGGTGCAAACTCAGAAACAACGGCACCATATTTTGTAATAGCACGTCTTAAAGCTGCATTTTCTTTTAAGTAATCAAAAGAAAGACCACAACCCAAAAATGCAACTGTTCTGCCTTTGGCAAGCATTGCACCAGCGTGGGCTTCACTATCAATTCCCAATGCACCGCCACTTACAATAGTAGCACCCGAAGAAGCTAATGCAAAAGAAAGCTTCTGAGCAGTTTCTATTCCGTAGTTACTTGCATTTCTTGTTCCGACTACACCAATAGAAACAGTATCCTTTAAAACAGAAGTATCACCCAATGCATAAAGAGCTAACGGCATATCACGAAGCTGCTTAAAACGTTCAGGGTAATTAACATTATCTGGTGTGATAATCGAATACCCCTTTGCTTTACACTCACGAAAAATACCACCTGTTTCAGATGGACTTATACTTTTTAATGCATTTATTTTCTTATCTGTAAGAAGTCCGGATAATCGCCATTCATTAGAGCCTGCATTATACATTTTTTCAGGGTCACCAAAGTAAGCTATTAATTCATCAGTTTTAGCTCCAGCACCCAAAGCACATTGAAGCCAAAGCCAATATTCAGTAGGACAAATACTCATTATCTCATCATTTCCCACATAATTATCGTTGCAGCAGCCGCTGCATTCAAAGACTCTGCGAAGCCATTCATCGGAATAGTAACAAGCTGTGAAACCTCTTTAACCTCATCACTTATACCATTACCCTCGTTACCAATTACACATACCATTCCCTGTGATTTATTGATATCAGTAATTTTCTCAGCATTTGCATCTGGCACAGAGCCGAAAACACTCATATTATTCTCTTTAAGCTCTTCTAAAAGTGATATTAAATCCTCAGTCACGAGAACGTCTAATCTGAAAAGCGCGCCCATAGCTGCACGAAGCACTTTCGGATTATAAACATCACAACCGCCCTTAATAATAATGCCATTAAGACCAACCGCCTCTGCAGTTCTGCAAATAGCACCAAAATTGGAAGGATTAGAAATCTCTTCCAATGCAACATATTTGCCATAGTATTTTATTTTACTTATATTTGCAAATTTGTCAAGCATTGTAACTACTGCAAACACGCCTTGAGTACTCTTGGTATCTGCTAATTTTTCAGCAATTTCTTCCGTCACAACAAATGATTTCTGTGCACTCTTTATTGCCTCATTTATATAATCCCAATACTTTTCTTTTGCTTCTTCTGTAACAAAAATCATTCTTATTTCTACACCACTTAAGAAAGCATCCTTTAAAAGTCGGGGGCTTTCAATAAAGAAGGCATTTTCTTTTTTTCTGAAAGAAGAAGAATCCCGGAGTTTTACGGCATATTTAATTTTTTCGTTAGTTTTTGATGATATAAATTCCATTATTCTTTACCACTTTTTTTGAATACAAAATTTATTTTATATCACCTTATGAAATAAATTTTATATTCAAAATATTACAAAATCATTGATATTTCGCCTTGTTTTTTACACCCTTAATAAACGCCTAACGCTCGGTCAGAAACCTGACCGAGCGTATAGATTAACTTATTAAAGAGCTGCTTTTGCTTTTTCAACAAGTGCTGTAAAGCCCTGAGGGTCAGCAATAGCAATTTCTGAAAGCATTTTTCTGTTAAGGTCAATGTTTGCTTTCTTAAGACCATTAATGAATGTTGAGTAGTTGATACCATTCATTTTGCAAGCTGCAGAAATTCTTGCAATCCAAAGACGACGGAAATCTCTTTTCTTTTGCTTTCTGCCGATATAAGCGTAGTTACCGCTTTTCATAACAGCTTGTTTAGCTGTTTTAAATAATTTGCTCTTTGAGCCATAGTAGCCTTTTGCTAATTTGAGAACTTTATTTCTTCTTTTGCGAGTCATTGTCGCACCTTTAATACGAGCCATTTAAATTTACCTCCGTTCTAATCTTATTTATAAGGAATAAGACGCTTGATTTGCTTTGTATTTGTAGCGTCTGCAACTGCTGTCTGACGAAGACCTCTTTTACGTTTTGTAGTCTTCTTTGTAAGAATGTGAGACTTATTTGCATGACCACGTACAGGTTTACCGTTTTTTGAAAGTTTGAAACGCTTTTTAGCGCCTGAATGTGTTTTAAGCTTTGGCATAATTTTTCCTCCTTAATAATGCAATCATTTAGTTGTCTTGGGTACAAGGAACATAAGCATTGAACGACCTTCAAGCTTTGCAGGTTTTTCAACTGTACCAACTTCAGCACAAGCCTCTGCAAATCTGTCCATAATTACGTTACCGTTCTCAGCATGTGCCATTTCTCTACCTCTGAACCGAATAGAAACCTTAACCTTGTTTCCATCACTTAAAAAGCGTCTTGCATGGTTTGCTTTTGTGTTAAAATCGCCGACATCAATATTGAGAGATAAACGAACCTCTTTAATATCCATAACCTTTTGGTTTTTCTTCGCTTCTTTCTCACGTTTAGCTTGTTCAAAGCGATATTTACCATAGTCCATAATTTTGCACACTGGTGGATTTGCACCTGGTGCGATTTTTACAAGGTCGAGATTAGCTTTTTCTGCTAATTTAAGAGCTTCTTTAGCTGACATAACGCCAACCTGCTCACCTTCTGCAGAAATAACTCTTACTTCTTTATCTCTGATTTCTTCATTGATTTGGGTTGCTTCCTTGCTGATACCAAAACACCTCCTGAAATAATTAAAGCGTGAACGGGTTTTCCGTTCACGCTGAAAGACACAACATTACTGTTGTAAATTCTTAAAGGTATTGTACCAAACAATGCTCTCGTTTGGTGAGAACGGAAAAGTTCTGCTTTGTTTTGCTCAAATATAATAACAGTAACTTCCCCATTTGTCAATACTTTTTTTAAAATTCTTGAATAATATTGCCGATACCTTCTACACCTTCAATTATATCGTCAATACTTTCACCAAGTGACTGTGTAGTTGCTTCTGTTTCTGGTGGAGTATATTCACCGTAACAGTAAATAACAACCTTTAAAGTTGCGCTTATTCTTCTATCCTCAGGAATTGCCTGCCATTCAGTTTCATCCTTTGGATAATAAACTATATCTGTAACTTTATTTGAATCTTCAGGTGCTTCAGCAACACTGCTTACTTTAACTTCAACATCTTTAAAGCCCTTGTCTGTGAGTTGTTTATAAGCTTCTGTAGCATCCTCGCCCACCAAATCAGGAACCTTAAGTCCATCGCTTACCTTTAAAGTAATTGAACGCTTATTTATTGAAGAAACAACTGTACCCTCAGGTAAATCCTGCGCAATAACAGTACCTATTTCCTGGTCACTGTCTTCATAAACTGTGCTTATAGTAAGTACATCTTTATAAGTTTCGTCGGCTTTAACGTCATCAATATTTTTACCACGGAAATCTGGAACAGAAACGTTTATAAACTGCTCCTCTGTTTCAACATTTGAATCAGAAACTATCTCATCAGGAGACGTTGTTTTTTCATCATCACCATTTCCGCTTGAACTTGTAATGCCAATTACAACTGCTAAAAGTATAGCAAGGCAAACAAGAACGCTTACTACAAGAGTTATAACTGTACTTTTCTTTGCACCAGACTTCTGCGGAACATAATCGTCCTCATAAAAATCTTCGGCATCTTCTTCATCTTCAATTCTTTGTGGTTCCTCTCTCATTTCAGAGCGACGGCCAGCTGCCATTGAGGAATATCTTTCTGCTGCAGAAACTGCTGCTGTTGGTGAAGCAGAAAGGTCATCACGAAGAAGCTCAACGTCTTCTGTTCTGTCCTCCGGAAGAATCTGCAAAGCATTAACTAATGCATTGATAACGTAAGCAGGAATAATCTCAGCAAATTTACCAGGAATCATAAGCTTATCGTTAGTCGCTCTTGAAACAGAGCTCATTGGTGTGCTACCAACAAGAACTCTGTAAAGAACAGTAGAAAAACCATAAACATCAGTCCAGGGACCTAATTCGCCATCTTCTGCATACTGCTCAATAGCGGCATAACCCTCTGACAAATCAAGAGGAAGTCTGCCACCTTTATATCTTACGTCATCAATACTGAAATCGGTAATTTTAACTCTGCCATCTTTACCTACAATAAGGGAATTTGGCGAAATTGCACCGTGGATAATTCCATTTTCGTGAAGAACACCCAGCGCAGAAAGAACTGGCATTAAAAGCACACGTGCTTCATCCCACAAAATATATCCTTGCTCGTTTTTAAGCAAATAATCTCTCAAGGTTTCGCCTTCGCCAAGATATTCACTTACAGCATACGCTGTTCCTAAATCTTCAAAAACATCGTAAACAAGCGCAAGTGCAGAGCACCCTCTAATCTCCTTAAGGGCGTTCCATAACTTTGTGAATTTAGCCTTTGCATCGATAAAAGCTGCTGCTCTGCCTACATTTACAAGGCAGTAATTATCTTCACCACGGGTTACTTCACCCTGTGGGAAGCACTCCCTTACCATTACAGGCTTTTTGAGTTCCAAATCGAAACCATAATATGTTGCACCATCACCATTTGATGAAACAAGCTTACCTATAAGGTATTTACCACCGACAACTGCTTTAAGTGGTAAAAAAGGCGCTTTCTGAACTGAAGAAGCTTCATCTTTGCAATAAGGACAAACGTTGCTGTCGCCGATTTTTCTCATACAGCGTAAACAAAGTTTCTCTTTTTCCATTATAGATTTTTCACCCTTTATCAGTCAAAATCAGGTCTTGGTTCACTTGGAGCGTTAAGTGCATCGTGAAGACTTTGTCTTAAAGTTCTGATATCGTTAACACTTCTTGTGAGTGTTTCGTCAGTATCTTTAATAACGTTTTCAACGTAAGCACTTGCATTTCTTCTCATATCATTTGACCAACGCTCTGCCTTATCAGCAATTTCGTTAGCCTTGAGCTTTGAAGCGTTAAGAAGAGCCTGAGACTCATCTTTAGCCTGTTGCATAATTGCAAGAGCTGCTTCTTTTGCTTCTTTAGTAATCTGATGCTCCTCAACCATAAGGTCTGCTCTCTGGCGAGCTTTCATAATAATATCTTCTGCCTGAGCATCTGCAGCGTTGAGAATATCACGTCTTTCAGCTGCAATTTTCTTAGCCTGAGTAATTTCAACAGGCATATTAAGTCTGATGTCTTCGATAATTCTTCTGAGTTCATCTACATCTACCGCAAGCTTACTTGAAAATGGAACACTTCTGCCCTCTTCAATGACAGTATCCATATCATTAAGTAATGTATCAATACTCATAAATATACCAACCTTTCAATAATAAATGTATATTAATTTTATTATTAGCTTATTTAGATAATCTTTCGATTATATCATCACGTATTTCTGCAGGTACGAATGTTGAAACATCGCCACCTAATTTGCAAACCTCTTTAACAACACTTGAACTCAAGAACATATAATCAGCACTTGTAGTTAAAAATATTGTTTCAAGCTCACTGTTTAACTTCTGGTTAGTGAGCGCCTGACGGAATTCATCGTCAAAGTCTGAAATAGCTCTAAGACCTTTAACTACGGCAGAAGCACCCTTTTCACGAGCATAATCTGCCAAAAGACCTAAGTGACTGTCAACAGTTACGTTAGGTAAATCTTCTGTGCAACGTCTTATAAAATCCATTCGCTCTTCAACAGTAAAGCTACCGCTGTTTTTGTTGAAGTTTTTCATTACAACAACAATAACGTTATCAAAAAGCTTGGAGGACCTTTTAATAATATCTAAGTGACCGATTGTAAGCGGGTCAAAGCTACCAGGACAAATTACGGTTTTACCCATATTACTCACCCTTTCTGTAAACAGTCAAAGCGATTTTACCATATTTATATCTTTTAGAAGTAAAGCCTTCAAGATTTTCTGGCAAAAATTCCTCGCTACCTGTTTCACAAACGATTACACCGTTTTCATTTATATGTGGTGCAATTCTTTCAATTGCATCTTCCATAAGACCTGCCTTGTATGGTGGGTCTAAAAGAGCAATATCATATTTTTCGATAACTCTGTCAAGATACCCTAAAGCATCTGAGCGGACTGTTTTTGCTTTTTCTCTGAAATTTGTAATTTTAAGATTTTCTTCAACAACAGAAATTGATTTTGAAGAAGCATCTACAAACACACAAGAGTCAGCACCACGGCTTAGCGCTTCAATACCTAACTGGCCAGAACCTGCAAAAAGGTCTATAACTTTAGCATCAGGAACGTCAAACTGAATAATATTAAAAATAGATTCTTTAACCTTATCGGTTGTTGGTCTTACATCGTTACCCTCAAGAGTGAAGAGACGGCGACCACGCTGTGAACCTGTAATTACTCGCACAAAAACACCTCGTAATATAAAATGACATATTTACTCATTATATATAATCACTATATTATTACACTTTTTTGAGTGATTTGTCAAGTTTTTGTATTCAGTTGTTAGGTTTTAGGTGTTGGGTGTTGGGTGTTGGGTGTTGGGTGTTAGATATTAGATATTAGATATTAGATATTAGATATTAGATGTTAGGTGTTAGATATTATAAAACAGGAAACAGAGCACACTACTCCGTTTCCTGTTTTCTTTATTCTTTATTCTTTATTATTTATTCTATATTCTTTATTCTTTTGAATTCAATTATGGTGCTGCG
>JAZNCY010000220.1:0-1684 GCA_045587825.1 Acutalibacteraceae bacterium | reverse complement strand
TATTAGAAACTGAGCAAATAGATAAAGCGATAGAAAGAACACACTTAATTAAAGGTGTTACGGCAAATCTTTCATTCGATTCACTTTATTTCGCTTATACAAAAATTGTAGATTTCTTAAGACAAGGGAATCCACAAGCGGCGTTAGATGAATATTTAAAAATCGAAGAAACACAAAAAAATCTTGTAGAACATATAAAAAATAACTTATCTTGAGTAGGAGTAGATTACTGTGGCAGAAGCAAAAAAAAGATTATTAATAGCGGACGATAGTTTTATAGACAGAGAAATTCTTCATCATATATTAGAAAACCATTTTGAAATAACAGATGCTAAAAATGGTTATGAAGCACTTGACCTTCTTACAAAAAAAGAAGAAAAATATGATGCAATGCTTCTTGACGTTATGATGCCTGTTATTGATGGTTTCTCTGTTTTACAACTTATGGAAAATAACAGAGTTGAAAAGTTGCCTATTATTATGATGACGGCAGAAGCAACTAAAGAAAACGTTCGCCGTGCAGGTGAATATGGTGTTACATCATTCGTTTCAAAACCATTTGATGCAGAAACAGTTTTAGAAAAGGTGCATACACTTTTAAATATTGAGCAGAGAACACCTCTTAAGGATATCGGTCCTTTAAAAGAGCACGATATAAATGACACAAATATGTATATCGGCAGACTTCAGGGTATCTATAGAGAATATCTTAAAAATCGTGGTGTAAGTGACGAGCGTTATAAGAGAGTTTCAGAATTAACAAGAATTCTTATGACTCAATATGCTTCACAGTTTGTTGGTGATGAATACGAACCAGCAAAAATCAATATGATTACAACTGCTGCATATTTTTATAACATCGGTTATATGACAATTCCTGACAGATGTATTGATTTTCCTAAGAAAAATGAAAGTGATTACAGAATGTATCAGAAGCATACAATAGCTGGTGGCAGACTTATAAGAACAAATATTGCCCCAAGCTGCAGCTATTTTATTTCTGTTTGTACTGATATTTGTATGTATCACCACGAAAGAGCAGATGGAACAGGCTTCCCACATCAGTTAACTGCAGAAGAAATTCCAATTCATGCTCAGCTTTGCGCATTTGCAGCACAGTTTGATGAAGTTTTCTGTAAGTTGGATGATTTCACACGCCAGAATTTCAATATAGCTTTAAGCCAGTTAACAGTTGACGCTGGCGCATTTTCAGACGATGTTTATAAAATAGCAAGAGAGTGTAAGGGTAGTATTACCGATTTCTATAGAAATAGATTTGCACAAGGATGAGTGAAATAATGCAAAAAAAGATTAACAAAAAATGGAAAGTAGTGGCAGTAGTAGCAAGCTTTATAATTGCTGCTCTTGGTGCTGTTGCAGTTACAGGGTTTATGCACGAGTTCAGTGATATTGTTTATAAAGAACGTGCTTATCACTTGAATGAAACAGCAGCGCAAATTACCGGAGCAGTTGATGTTGCAATTGATGAACAGTGGTCCTTGCTGCAGATGATGTCAATTCGCTACCCGAGTTTTGATAATTTTACAACAGAGGAATGTATTTCTAAGATTACTGTAATGGAAAACAGTCTCGGTAAAGAGGGGCTGTTATTTGGTATTGTAGATGAAAATGGTAATGTGTTTACATCAGATGAATCCAGTAAGGTTTATAAGTTATCAGGCAT
>JAZNCY010000219.1:0-11949 GCA_045587825.1 Acutalibacteraceae bacterium | reverse complement strand
AAACACTTGAAAATATTGTTCGTAAAGAAATCGGCTGCAAGGTTCGTTCAATTGAGCTTAACGTTATGCAACGTTGTTCTTCACACTTAAGTTCAAAAACAGATATTGAAGAAGCTGAGCAAATCGGTGTTATGGCAGTTGAAAGAGCGTTAAAAGGCGAGTCTGGTAAGGTTATGTACTTTAAGCGAGTTTCAAATTCACCATACACAGTTGTAATTGATTCAATTGATGCAAATGAAATTGCAAACAAGGTTAAATATTTCCCACTCGGCTGGATAAATTCAAGTGGTAACAACGTAACAGATGAGGCTGTAGATTATATTTTACCGCTTATTCAGGGTGAACAGGATATCCATTACCTTAATGGTATGCCAATTCATTTTAAGTTAGGTAATTAATAGAAAAACCACGGGTCACGCTACCCGTGGTTTTGTTGTTTTCAAATATGTTAAGAAATGGTTACAATAGTGTCATTTAATTGACTTTCGCTTAAAAAAATGTTATTATACATAAGATATAATGTGCAAAATATGGGCAAGTGTGCTCGTATGTAATTTGTTGTTTCTTAGAGGTGATTTAATTTGAAATCTAATTCAGTTATTTTCTTTACAGAAAATGTTGAAGCTAATTCAGATTTAATTAAGTTATATGAGGGTATTGCTACGGTTTCTGTTTGTGGCTACAACTCACAAACCTGGGAAGATGTAGATTTATATGCAAAAAATATTGTTGCTTTTGTTTTTGATGGTTTAAAAGAAGATAAAAAATTCCCTTGGATTGTTACAAAACTCTCAGAAGAAGGCACTTTCAATGAAGTACCAGTTATCTTTACTTCAGATGAATCTATGTACGCTTTTGAAAATATGGGCTATCGTGCCTGTGCTATGGATTTAATTTCTTATCCTATACGTCAGGATGTTTTTGTCAGACGTTTTGAAAATCTTGTTGAGATTTATCATTTGAAAAAGCAAATGAATAAAATGTCGAGTATTCAGACAAAGCGTATTTTAAATCAGGCAAATATGCTCAAAGAGCAAACAAATAAAATGAATACTATGAACTTTGAGCTTGTTGAACTTCTTGTTGCGGCTATTGAAAGTCGTGATATGGAATCTGGTCAGCATATCAAAAGAATTAAGTATTTTACAAAAGCTCTTACAGATGTTGTTGTTAAAGAGTGTCCGGAGTATAATATTTCTGCGATTCAGGCAGAGTATATTTTCCTTGCTTCTTCAGTTCACGATATCGGTAAAATTGCAATTCCTGATGCAATTATGTTAAAGCCAGGTCGTCTTACTAAAGAAGAGTTTGAGATTATGAAAACTCACACCACTCACGGTGCTAAGCTTCTTGATATGATGGAAGAAATCACCGACTCGCAATATTCAAAATATTGTCGTGATATTTGTCTTTATCACCACGAAAGATGGGATGGTAAAGGTTACCCTAAAGGTTTAAAGGGTGACGATATTCCGATTTCAGCACAGATTGTTTCTGTTGCAGACTGTTACGATGCTCTTACAAGTGACAGACCATATAAACACGCTCTTTCTCACGATGAAGCTGTTGAACTTATTATGACTGGTGCTTGTGGTACTTTTTCTGAACAGTTACTTAATTGTTTCAGAATTGCTTTACCAGAATTTGAGCGTATTGAGCGTAATTTTAAAGCAACAGGTGCTGTTGAAGAGACTTCTGGTAAAATTGAATATACAACAGAATATCAGCTTTATGCTGAGCATCACGCTGGTAATGATGATTCTGATGCAGAGCGTGCATTGAAAGTTTCAATTTGTGAAGATAAATTACTTTCAGCATACAACGTTATCTTTGAAGCAGATATTGCTGAAAATGATTTTCAGGTTATACGTGGTTCGTGGTCACCACTTTTCCCATTCTTACCTAAAAATATTTATGAAGCATTTGCTCAATGTCATAAAATCTGTCATCCTGCAGACTCTGCAAGATTTTTACAGAATGTTTCAATGTCTGCATTTCAGGAGCTTGTTAAACAAGGTGTAATGAAAACCCGTGTTGAGTTCAGAGCAGTAAAAAAAGATGTTGAATATATTATCTTGGGTATTATTGCTTTTGAAGCAGATGAAAACAATGAAATTACAAAGGTTTTCGGTGCTTTTGATGCTTATTTTGAAGATGAAATTGAAAAAGAAATTCAAAGAAGCTTTACTGTTTCTGATGGTCTTACCGGAGTACCACTTCAAAAGAAATTTTCAAAAGATGTTGATAATTTCTTAACTCTTATGCCGAATTCACAAAATGCATTAATTTTCATTGATATTGATGAAATGGGTTTAATCAACAATATGTTTGGTTATGAATATGGTAATGCATTTATAAAAGAAATTGCAAGTAAGCTTCGTGATTTTCAGGAGAAGCAAGATATTTATATCGGTAAAGCATCTGCTGATAAATTCCTTGTTTTTGTTAAGAATATTACAAAATTAAGAGAACTTATTGTACTTATTGATAATCTTCATAAAAACTTAAGAAAAACATATCATACACCAACCGAAATGGGTATTTTTACAGTAACATTGGGTGTTTCAAAATTCCCGCAGGATGGTAAAAACTTCAAAGAATTGTTTAATAATGCTGAATTTGCTTGTAAAGCTGCAAAGCTTAATAAACGAAGCACTTATGCATTCTTTAATCCATCAATGAAGGATTTCTCACAGATTTCTTCAGAAATAAAAGAACTTGAAAATTCATTTAATTCTGATGGTTTACAAAAATTCTTCCCTGTTGTAAGTAAAAAAACAGGTAAATTAATTTGTTATGACTACAACCCATTTGCTGGTTCGTTAAGTAAAATTGCATTTACCTCAGATTTATATCACGCTATAAATAATTCTGAAAGTAACGTTAAAAATTTCAGTTTATTAGCTATTAAAAATCTTTTACTTACTCTCATTGAAAAACGTGATAGTGGTGAAACCATTCCACCTATATCTATTTACACACTTTTGTCACCAGATGATGTTTTGACTCTCGTGCAGACTCTCAATGATTTTATTGCACAGAACGATTGCAAGGGAATTGATTTAACAATTAATGTTCCTCAGGATTTCCTTGAGAATATTGATATAAGACACCTCAACTCATTCTCGACATTCTTAAATAAAATCGGGTTCTCGCTTGGTGTTTATTTAGTTGGTGAAAGGTACGTTCACAATTCTTGCTTTACACGTGGTGTGTTCAGACGAATTGTTATGGCGCCAACTTTCCTTGATACAGCGTTAACATCTGCCGAGGCTGCAAGCTATGCCGCTTTAACTCTTAATAATCTCAAATCAGTATCTGAATATATTTCAATTCCTTTGAGTGTTACTGATGCAGATGCAGATCAGTTCTTCAATTGTGATTCAGTTGATTTTACACACACATTAGAGCCGGTTAACGATATAAGCGGTATGTTTGTTGACTTTAAGTCACGTGAAGTTTATAACGAAACAACTGTAAAAGAAAATCCTTTTATAACAAGTATAAATCCAGCAATGTTTTTACACGACTTCGTTAATTCATCAATTGTTTTAGTCGCTTATGACCCACTCAGTGGTAAAATTCAGATTTCTGAAAATGCTAATGATGTTTTTGGCTTTGATGTAAAAACAAGTTTTGGCGAGTCTTCGTTGGATTTTGTAAGAAAATTCTTGTATCAGGATGATTTTGAAAGATTTATGTTAGCAGTTTCATCTGCAAAAGAAACGATGAAGCCTACTATTTGTACAGTTAAATGTGTTTCGGGTAAAGATTTAAGCGAATATAAAGAATTCACTGTTTCAATTCAATGTATTCTTAACCATTTAGGTCAGCCGACACGCTTCCAGTGTATTCTTATCCCTAATTAAACTCATTTCTTATAGTTTCAATTATTCGTTTTTCAATTCTTGAAACGTAAGAACGTGATATATTAAGTTCTTTTGCGACTTCTCTTTGGGTTTTTGGTACATTTCCATCAAGCCCATATCGCATAATGATTATTTTTCTGTCACGTTTACTTTCAATGTTGTTAATGATTTCTATTGATTTTCTTAACTTGTTTTTGTAGTCGATATCATCAATTATAGTGTCATCAACTGCAATTATATCTATTAACGTCAATGGGTTTCCCTCATTATCAACATCAATAGGCTCGTTGAATGATATTTCCTGAGATGTCTTTTTTATGTTTCTGAAATACATAAGAATCTCGTTTTCTATACATCTTGAAACGTAGGTTGCAAGCTTCGTTCCTCTTTCTGGCTTAAAACTGTTTATGCCTTTAATGAGTCCTATTGTGCCAATAGAAATTAAATCATCCTGGTCGCTGTATGTAGAGTAATATTTCTTTATTATATGTGCAACGAGACGTAGGTTGTGTTTAATAAGCTTATCCTTGGCGTAAGTGTCGCCCTCAGCCATTTTTTCAATAGCTTCTGTCTCTTCTTTTTTTGAGAGCGGTGGTGGAAAAGACTCTGCATTTGTTACGTGGAGAATAAATACAAGTAAATTACTGAATAAAGTGAAAATATCCATAAAAACACTCCTTTTTTAAGGTATATTCACTTTATATCTGTACTTTGCCAGTCCAATATAAAAGAGTGATTATATGTCAAAAATTGAACAATTTAAATTGACAATTCGTTTTTCGTCCAACATTATACTTTGTGCAATTTTGTCGTTTGTATATTATTGGGTTTGGAATAACGTATATAACCCTGAATTTGAAAATACATTCAGAAATCAAGGTAAAATGTTCCTTGTTGCTGTTTATTTTCTTGTTTTGCTTGTAACAAGTATTGCACTTGGTGCTTCAAAGGTTGATAAATTCAGAAAGAGTGAAATTATCTTTTATCAGATTTTAGCGGCAATTTTTGCTAACTGTATAGCTTATGCACAAATATGTTTGCTCGAAGCTGTTCTTGCTAATGTATTTGGTATGCTTTATATCTTGCTTATTCAGGCGGTGGTTATTGTTGCCTGGACTCTTGTTGCGACTGAAATTATAAGACGTCTTAATCCACCAGAGGAAATGCTCATTATTTATGGTAGCCATCTCGCTACTGAGATTGTTTACAAAATGAGCGAGATGGAAGAACGCTATAAAATTAATGAATCAATTAATGTTGATGCAGGTTTTGATGAAATTAAAGAAAAGATTGATAAATTTAAAAGTGTTATCATTTGTGACGTTCCTGCACGTATGCGTAATGATGTACTCAAATATTGTTATCAGGAAAACAAGAGTATTTATATCGTTCCGAAAATTTCAGATATTATTATCAGAAGCTCATCGGAAATTACTTATTTTGACTCTCCGATTATTCACGCTCATTCTCAGGGGCTCACTATTGAGCAAAGAGCTGTAAAGCGTCTTATGGATATTGTGTTGTCGCTACTTGCTTTGATTTTGTTCTCACCGTTATTTTTAATTATTGCTTTAGCAATCAAGCTTTATGATGGTGGCCCTGTTTTTTATAAACAGAAGAGAGCTACAAAAGATATGCGCGTTTTTGATATTTTAAAATTCCGCAGTATGATTGTTGATGCTGAAAAAGATGGTCCGAAGCCTGCAACAAATAATGACTCAAGAATTACACCAGTCGGCAACGTTATAAGAGCATTACGTGTTGATGAATTACCACAGATTTTAAATATTTTAAAAGGTGATATGTCAATTGTTGGTCCAAGACCAGAACGTGTTGAACACGTTGAAAAATATTCAAAAGAAATTCCTGAGTTTTCTTGTAGATATAAAGTCAGGGGAGGCTTAACAGGTTACGCTCAGGTTTTTGGTAAGTATAATACTTCTGCTTACAATAAACTCAAAATGGATTTAATGTATATACAAAAGTATTCACTTGCTCTCGATATTAAATTGATTATTATGACTGTCAAGATATTATTTAAAAAAGACAGTACGGAAGGATTTAAAGAAAAAAAAGGAAAGAGTGCAGATAAATAATGTTATATTATATGATTATGGCTGGTGGCATCGGTTCAAGAATGAACTCGCCAGAGTTGCCTAAGCAGTATCTTAAAATTGATGACGAGCCAATTATAGTAAAAACTATCCGTAATTTTGAGGATTTTGGTTCGTTTGCAGCAGGTGTTGTATGTTGCCCTATAGACTGGATAGAATATACAAAAGCTATGCTTTTAGAAAATGGAATTTCTTCTGATTCCATAACAGTTATTTCTGGTGGTAAAAATCGTAATTGTTCTGTAAAGAATGGTTGCAGATTTTTAAGTGAAAATTACAATATAACAGATGATGATATTATATTGACTCACGATGCAGTAAGACCTTTTATCAATTCAAGAATTATAAAAGAAAACATTTTTGCTGTTAATGAGTTCGGGGCAGCAAATACAGTTATGCCAGTGTATGATTCAATAATTCGTTCAACTGACAGTGAATTTCTTAACGAATGTGTAAAGCGTGATGATATTTACAGAGTCCAGACACCTCAATCCTTCAGATTGAAAGAGTTGGAGTTTGTAATTAATTCATTGACTGACGAAGAATTGGCGAGCTACACAGATGTTGCTTCAATTTTTCATAATAAAGGTTATAATGTCAGACTTGTTAAGGGTTCTGATAATAATATAAAAATTACAACACCATTTGACTTGGCGGTTGCTCAGGCAATTATTGCCAATAGTAATTAATTTTTTGCTTTCGTAGGAGGCGTTTCATAATGGCGAACAACAATAAGAAAGGGTCTATGAAAAAACCAGATTTGAAATTCAATGGTATAAAGCGTAACCCCAATAAAAAGAAAAAACAACGTAAGCCGATGAATCCAGTACTAAAAAAGGTTCTTACAGCTTTTGCAATTCTTTTTTCTATTGGTGTAGTTTGTGCAACAGTTGCTTGTGTTTATGTTATTGATTATGCACACGATTATGTTTATGGTCCTAAGGTTATTGACCTTGAGGAATATAAGGCAAATCAACAACAAACAAGCATTATTTATGGTTACGATGAAAATAATGAACCAATTGAGCTTCTTAAGCTTCACGGCGCACAGAATCGTGTTTGGGTAAAATATGAAGATATTCCAAAAGAAATGATTGAAGCATTCCGTGACCTTGAAGATAAGCGTTTTAATGAACATAGTGGTGTTGACTGGGTAAGAACTATTTTTGGTGTTATTAAAAGTAAGTTTGACCACGGTGGCTCTACTATTACGCAACAGTTAATTAAGAATCTTACCGGTGAAAATAACCGTGATATTTCACGTAAATTCTACGAAATTCTTAATGCTTTGAATTTAGAACGTTTTTATTCTAAAAAAGTAATAATGGAAGCATATCTTAACACAATTTATCTTGGTAATGGTTGTTATGGTATCAAAACTGCTGCTGAAGAGTATTTTGGCAAAGATGTTGAGGATTTGAATGTTGCAGAGTGTGCAAGTATTGCGGCAATTACAAAAGCCCCTGCAACCTATGACCCATTTACAAATCTTGATAATCATATTGAGAGACAGCAAGACTGCCTTTATCTTATGTATGAAAATGGTACTTTAACCGAAAAAGAATATAAAAAAGCTGAAAAGTATGAATTAATCTTTACAAACAGTGAGAAATACAAAGGTAGTCAGGTAACAAAAGACGACGAGGAAGAGCCAGAATATACAGAAGATGATATTAAAATCACTGACAAAACAGGTGATTCTGAATGGGCTTCATATTATGTTGAATATGTTATTGATAAGGTTATTTTAGACCTTCAGGAAGAGTATGATTTAACTTATAACGAAGCTTGGCGAAAGGTTTTCTTTGGTGGCCTCCGTATTTATACTGCTATTGACTTAAAAGCACAAGCAGCTGCTGAATATGTTTATGAAAACAGAATAACCTTCCCAGAAGAGAAAGATACAAAAGAAAGTCCGGCAGTTCAATCAGCTATAACTATTATGGATTATAGCGGTAGAGTTGTTGCTATGGTTGGTGGTGCAGGCGAAAAGAAGGACTTCCGTGTGCTTAACAGAGCTTGGGATTCTCCACGTCAGCCTGGTTCTTCAATTAAACCGATTTCTGTTTATACACCTGTTATCGAAAACAACGTTGCAACGTGGTCTACAATGGTTCAGAACTATGGTATTAAATTAGGTTCAGGTAGATGGCCTGTCAACTATGGTGGCTCTTATGGTAAAGCTGATTCGTTTGTAACAGTTCAGTATGCTTTACAGGTTTCATATAATACTGTTCCTGCGCAGCTTGTAAAAGTGCTCGGTATTAAGCCTTGCTTTGATTTCCTTGTAGATGATTTGAAGATTTCTACACTCGTCACAAATGAAAATGACCCTAACTACGATGGTAACTACTCATCGATATGTGTTGGTGGTGTAAGTGAAGGTCTTACCACACTTGAAATGACTGCTGCTTATGCAATTTTTGGTAATAATGGTTATTATTTTGAACCATATTGTTATTATAAAGTTACTAACAATGATGGCACAGAAACCTTGTTGACAGATGGCGATTCAAAAGGTGAGCAAGTTATTTCTGAAAGTACAGCTGGTGTTATGAAACAACTCTTAAAAACTGTTTCTTCATCTGGTACTGGTGCTGGTTATGGTGTAAATGGTTTTGAAAACTTCTCAAAAACTGGTACTACTTCTGACGATAAAGACCGTTGGTATGTAGGTGGTACACCTCACTATGTTGCTGCAGTCTGGTATGGCTATGATAAACCAAAGGAAATCAGGAATACCTCTGGTAACCCAGCTGGTAAAATTTATCGCGAGATTATGAGAGAGATTCACAAAGATTTAGAGTCAAAGTCATTCCCATCATCAAGCGGTGTTGTTGCAAGACAGTATTGTAAAATTACTGGTGACTTAGCGGCGCCAACCTGTGCACAGACAGCAACTGGTTATTACAGAACCTCAAAAATTCCTGCAACTTGTGCGAATTGTGCTATGATTCACGCTATTGGTTCTGAAATTCCAGATGAAGCAACAACAGAACAACTTTCAACAACTACTGAACCAACAACTTTGGTTACAACACTTCCGGAAACAACTATTCCACCAATAGTTCCTGTTGACCCAAGTGCAACTGTAACTCCTTCTGAGACTGTACCGGTTGAATCAGTACCACCTGTATCTGATACAACTCCTGTTCCAGTGGACCCTGCAGTTCCTGTACAATAAAATAAAAATAAAGCCGAAAAGTGACTTTCTCTTTTCGGCTTTTGGAGTTAAAATATGATTATTTTGTCAGTTGATTATGGTGATAAACGAACAGGTATTGCTGTTTGCGATAAATTTGAAATGTTAGCTTCACCTGTATGTGTTATTACAGAGTGGAATATTGATACATTAGCAAACAAAATAATTGATGTTGCAAAAGAAAAACGAGCAGAAGAAATAGTTGTTGGTCTACCTAAAAATATGGATGGAAGTGAAGGCTTCAGAGCTGATGCTTGTAAAGAATTAGGCGAGAAACTAAAAAATCTAACAGAAATTCCAGTGAATTTCTGGGATGAACGTTTAACAACAGTTTCCGCCCATAAAATTCTTAGTGATAATAATGTTCGTGGAAAAAAAAGAAAAGCAGTTGTTGATGCGGTCGCTGCAGATATTATTTTGCAGGATTACATAGATTTCAGAAAAAACAGATAGGAGTTTTAGTTATGAAAATGATTAAAAATGGTGTTTATCCAACAATGATTACACCTTTTACTGATGATAATAAAATTGATTACAATGGAGTTCTCGAGCTTTTAGATTGGTATAAATTCCGTGGTGTAGATGGAATTTTTGCAATTTGTCAGAGCAGTGAAATTTTCTATTTATCTTTTGAAGAAAGATTAGAGCTTTTAAAATTTATTATGGCAAATAAGCCAGAGGGAATGGATATTGTTGCTTCTGGTCACGTTGCTGATGATTTAGAAACACAAATAAAAGAAGCAAAAGCTTTCATTGAAACAGGTATTGATGCTTATGTTTTCATTTCTAATCGTTTTGCTAAAGCTGATGAAAGTGACGATGTTTTATTTGAAAATATGAAATATGTTGCAGATGCTTTGCCTGATATTCCATTTGGTGTTTATGAGTGTCCTTATCCATATAAACGTGTACTTACACCAGAGCTTTTAAAGAAAATGGCAGATGATGGTCGCTTCCAGTTTTTAAAAGATACTTGCTGTGATACTGAAATGTTAAAAGCAAAACATGAAGCTGTAAAGGGTAGTAATCTTAAAATATTCAATGCTAATGCAGCAACCTTCTTACAGAGTTTAAGAATGGGTTGTAGTGGTTACTCAGGAGTTATGGCAAACTTCCACCCAGAGCTTTATTCACAACTTATCAAAGCTTATAACGATGGTGATATGGCATTAGCTGAAAAATTACAGAATATTGTTGGATATATGTCAGTAACAGAATGCCAGTGCTATCCTGTTAATGCAAAGTATTATTTAAGCCTTGAAGGTCTTGGTATTGGTATAAATACCAGAACAAGAAATCCTGCAGAATTAACTGAAAGCAGAAAACTTGAAATTGTTCAGATGTTTGAATTCACAAATGAAATAAAAAGCACAATTTTGAAATAAAAATTACCAATAATTTTTTATAAAAACTACAATAATTTTTTTATGAAAAATTATTGACACTAAAAATGTGAGTGGTATAATTAATTGTCAAAGTTTTTTATAAACTATGCTAATTCTACCGAATGAAAGGTGAAGAAAATGGAAAGAAAAGTTGGTACTGTTTCGAGAGGTATTCGTTGCCCTATTATCAGAGAGGGTGACAACCTTGCAAAAATCGTTGCTGACAGCGTAATTGAAGCAGCTGAGAGTGAAGGCTTCAGCCTTCGTGACAGAGATGTTATTTCTGTTACTGAGTCAATCGTTGCAAGAAGTCAAGGTAACTATGCTTCTGTTGAAGCTATCGCTAAAGATGTAAAGGCTAAATTAGGTGGTGAAACAATCGGTGTTATTTTCCCGATTCTTTCAAGAAACCGTTTTGCTATCTGTCTTAAAGGTATTGCTATGGGTGCTAAGAAAATCGTGCTCATGTTAAGCTACCCAAGTGACGAAGTTGGTAACTGCCTCGTTTCATTAGATAAAATTGATGAAGCTGGCATTAATCCATATAGCGACGTTTTAACACTCGAAAAATACCGTGAGCTTTTCGGTGAAAATAAACACGAATTCACAGGTGTTGACTACGTTGAGTATTATTCACAAATCATTCGTGATGCTGGCGCTGAAGTAGAGGTTATCTTTGCTAATCAGCCAACGACTATTCTTAAATATACAGACTGTGTTCTTAACTGTGATATTCACACCCGTGCAAGAACAAAGAGAATTCTTCTTAAGAATGGTGCAAAAATTGTTTGCGGTCTTGACGATATTCTTAATGCTTCTGTTGATGGTAGCGGTTGCAACGAAAAATACGGTCTTTTAGGTTCAAATAAATCTACTGAAGATACAATTAAACTCTTCCCAAGAGAATGTAAAGATTTCGTTCTTGAAATTCAGAAACTTGTTCTTGATGCTACAGGTAAGCATGTTGAAGTTATGGTTTACGGTGACGGTGCGTTTAAAGACCCTCAAGGTAAAATTTGGGAACTTGCCGATCCTTGTGTTTCACCGGCATTTACTGATGGTTTGGTTGGTACACCAAACGAATTAAAACTTAAATATCTTGCAGATAATGACTTTAAAGATTTAAGTGGTGAAGAACTTAAAAAAGCTATTTCAGAAAGCATTAAAGCAAAGAGTGACAACCTTGTTGGTAACATGGCTTCTCAAGGTACAACACCAAGACAGTTAACTGACCTTATCGGTTCCCTCTGTGACCTTACATCAGGTTCCGGCGACAAGGGAACACCAGTAATCCTTATTCAGGGTTACTTCGATAACTACACAAACGACTAAGAGTCCAAGTGACAGGATGAAAAAAAGCGACTGGCAAGTTTACTTGC
>JAZNCY010000218.1:0-3141 GCA_045587825.1 Acutalibacteraceae bacterium | reverse complement strand
GCTGATGACGAGCCTGAGGACGTTTTTACTTTGTCAGATGAGCCACCTCAGTATGAAGATGTTTACAGCAATAGCGATATTTATCTCTCTAAAAAAAGAGCGGTAAAAATAGAGAAAAGCGAAGAAGACTATGAAGATATTCCAATAGCTCCAAGACCGAGAAAACCACAAGCTTCCCCCAAAAGCGTTACTATGGATTTAGATGACGACGAAATTTCAGATTACGAAGTACGTCGTGGAAAACAAGTAACACCAAAGAAAAAGAAGATAAGAAAATCACCTAAAATTTTAATGGTTTTAGCAGTTTTTCTTGCCGTTGTAATTGCTTTTTCGGGTGTTTTAATAACCTCTGCAAGCAGTATTGTAAATAGCTTTACAAAAGGCGATAAAATAGAGCATATTGAAGACGTTAATTCTCTCGCAAGCAGAAGTGACGTAAAAAATATTCTCTTTATAGGTGCCGATAAAGAAAAAGGTGGCGCTTCCAGAAGTGACAGTATAATGATTATTTCTGTCAATAAAAGTGCAGGTAAGGTAATTGTTACGTCAATTCTTCGTGATACTCACGTAGATATTCCAGGCGAATGTGAAGCAAAAATTAACTCTGCTTATGCCTGGGGTGGCGCTAATTTATTAATTCAGACAATCGAGCAGAATTTTGGTATAAAAATTGATGGTTATGCAGTAGTTAACTTTAATATGTTTACCGAACTTGTAGATGGCTTAGGTGGAATAGATATTGAAGTTACCGAAAATGAAGCAGACTACATAAATAACCGTCATAATTACAAAAGTGAAACAAAGCCAGACCATTTTGAAAGTGGCGAAAGTGTTCACCTTAATGGTTACCAGACCTTGTGGTATGCTCGTATCAGAAAACTCGACTCTGACTTTATGAGAACTTACAGACAGAGAAAGGTTATTACTGCAATAGCAGAAAATATTAAAAACGAGCTTTTAACTGGTAATATTTTTGGTCTTATTTCAACTGCAAAAGACGTTGCACCAAATATCGAAACCTCTTTAAGTAGCACAGAATTCACATCTCTTTTATTAGGTATGGTTTCTTGTGTTTCAAAATCAGGTCTTGAAATGGACAAGTTATTAGTTTCTCAGCAATTACCATTTGAAGATACTTGGTGGTTTGAGTCTAAGTGGGATGGTTCTTCAATAGTGCTTAATTTAAGTGAAAACAGAGAAATGCTTTATAACTCTATTTACGAGCCACAAGAAATAGAAGAAACAACGGAAAATGAATAATAACAAAACTCCCGTCATATATTTTTATAGAATATGTGAAGGGAGTTTATTTTTATGGATATTTCATTTGAAAACGAAAAATATTGTAGTCTTAAAAAAACTTATGAAACTACTATTGAAGAAGGTGTTGAAGCAGAGCTTTCTTTACCCGAATATATGCCCGAAATTTTAAGAATATTAAAGTCACAGGCTGTGCCTAAAATTAATTCGTGGCAGACTGTAGGTGAAAGAGTAACAGTAGATGGCACTTGTGACCTTACTATGATTTATGTGGGTACAGATAATTGTATTTATAGCTTTACAGGTTCACGAAATTTCACACGCTACGCTGAAAATCCAGCGTTTTTAACTGCAGAAGACGTCAACGTAAAAGCAAGTGTTAAGTTTATAAACTGCAGGGCAACGAATACAAAACGTGCTGAAATAAAAGCAGGTATTAATATTGTTGTTTCAGCCTTTTCAAAAATGGAAGAGGATATTCTTCAGCTTATGAGTTCCTCAAATATTGAGGAGAAGAAAATGGAGCTTTCAACTATGTCTTTGGGCTGTAAAAAAAGCAAAATGTTTTCTATGAGCGATAACTTTGAATTAGAAAATAATTCAGCGGCATTTATAGTGAGAAGTACTGCATCTGCAGTTTTGGGTGAAGTAAGAAAAATAAGTAATAAAATTATGGTGAAAGGTGAAACTATTGTAGAAATTGCTTTTATACCTCACGAAGATAAAAGTACTATTGTAACAGTAAGAAAAAATCTGCCAATAAATCAGATTTTAGAATTCGATGGAATGGATGAACGCTTCACTGGTGATATAACACTCGATGTAACTGCAGTTGACGTTATAATTAAAAATGATTCACAAGGTGACGGCAGAAGTCTTGATGTTGGTGTAACTATTAACGCTGGTATTACTATGTGGGAGCAAAAAGACCTTTCAGTAATCACCGACGCTTATGCAATAAATGGTGTTGTCGATTTAAGCTACAAGAAAATGAACTTTTATTCAGCTCTCGATGCAGTTCGTGACACCTACGTTTTCAGAGATACAATAGATGCCACAAAATTAGGCGCTGAGTGTATTTTGGATGCCTCCTGTGAAGAAAATGAACCTGTTGCAACTTGTGAAAATGGTGCTATTGTTATCTCCGGCACAATAAAAGCAATGATTATTTTAAAAGATACATCTGGTGGCTACATAACAACAGAAAAAATGCTTGACTATCGCTACGAAAGAAGTAGCGAGTGTGGTAATAAAAAAATAGAGTGTACTCCAAAAGTATCAGTGTCATCATTTGAATGTTCATTAAAGAACAATGAGCAGATAGATGTAAAAGCAGAGCTCCAGATAAATTGCTCTGTTTTCTCAGAAACAGAAATTGACGTTGTTTCAGAAATTTCAGAACTGAGAGAAAGCGAAAAAATAAATAACAGTGCAATTACAGTCTATTTCCCTGATTGTGAAGAAACCTTGTGGGATATTGCAAAACGCTACAACACAACAGTTGAAAGTATCGTTTTAGAAAATAATCTTGTGGGTGACACAACAAAAGATATTAAAATGCTTTTTATTCCTTCCGGTACTTGAATAAAACGACATAGTATCGTATAATAATAAAAGAACTTTCCCCGACTCACGTCAGAATGAGTTCGGGGAATTAATTTTTCAGGATGGTAAATATAAATTATGGAACAACGAAAAGTTTTAATTGTTGATGATGAACCAGATATAAGAGAAATATTAAATCTTTTGTTATCTTCAAATGGCTATGAGGTGTTTTCTTCAGCAGATGGTGAAAATGCAATAAGAGCTTTAAAAGAAAATCCTACTATTGATTTAATTATTCTTGATATTATGATGCCACACGAGGATGGTGTTCAGGTC
>JAZNCY010000217.1:0-5836 GCA_045587825.1 Acutalibacteraceae bacterium | reverse complement strand
CGCATTCCGCATTTAAATATACTTGGATTCATTTCAAAAACCCAAAACAATAATACGGATAGACGAATGCACTAATTTAGAAATATTAGTTTTATTTTACTATAATTCCGAATTACGCATTCCGCATTTAAATATACTTGGATTCATTTCAAAAACCCAAAACAATAATACGGATAGACGAATGCACTAATTTAGAAATATTAGTTTTATTTTACTATAATTCCGAATTACGCATTCCGAATTCCGAATTATATACTTGGGGATGAAAGGATTTCGACGGGGATTTTGAACCCAGATAAGCGAGCAGTGGAGTGGCACCACTATAAAAGTCACAACTTAAAAATAACTGACAATAATAAAACAGTTTTAGCTGCTGCTTAATGGCGGCTCATCCTGACTGAAAGTACCGCGATTCAGTTAAGGGTGTCATCTTAGCGGTGCACCGGCACAAGTGAGAGCCTTGTAGCTTGTACGGACTTAAAGGGCTACCCTTTAATTTAGCCTGTTTATCGGCGATTTTAAAGGGGAATCTTAAAAGATAAACTACGCTCGTAGAAAGTTTGGGGAATGGGTCTTCGGACGCGAGTTCGAATCTCGCCATCTCCACCAAAAGCGGCAACTGACTGTTGCCTAAAAGAATAAAGAATAGAGAATAAATAAGAAATAATAAAGAGCTTCGCGTTTTCCGCCGCTTTTGTATTATTCTTTATTCTCTATTCTTTATTATTTAAATGAATCTAAAAATGCAAGTCAAAATGCAAGTCAAAAACCACCCGCAATTTTTGGGGCAGTTCATTTGCAGGTGGTTTTCACTTTACTTTTTTATTTTCTCCCATTCCTCAACCAAGCTTTCAACATTCCACATAGCATTCGCTGGTGAGGTTGAGGGCAGACACACGGCTTCTCTGCCAATTCTATTCTTTATATATCTATTGTAGTATTTTTCAGCAGTTTTACCATTGACAAAGATTTTTTTAATATTGGCAGTTTCTAAAATCTCAGTTAAATCGTTTGCAACAACGTTTTTAATGGAACTATCAGAACTGCCGGTAATTTCACACGAAGCTATAACATCCCACAATGCGATATTTGAAGAAAGCAAAAAAGCACGTTTTTCTTCAATCGTTGTGGGAATTTCTTTTTTTAAAACTGTCGCTACCACTTTCCAGAATCTGTTTTGTGGGTGACCATAAAAAAAGTTTTGTTCACGTGATTTTACAGATGGAAAACTACCGAGTATAAGAATCTTTGAGTTTTTATCATATAGTGGCGGAAATGGGTGTTGTAGCATAATTATTCTCCATTAAATACTTTTAATAACAAATCATATTCATAACTGTCGCCTTGATAGCTTTCTTTTATTCTTGCTATAGGTTCTGTGAAACCATATTTTTCGTACATATAACGAGCTTTTGTGTTGTCATCTTCAACACCTACTGTAAACTCACTATATCCATTTTCTTTAAGTATAGTTAACACATTTTCAAGCAAATATGAACCTAACCCTTTGTCTTGATAGTATTCGTGAATACGAAATGCATATAAATATGCTCGTTTGCCTTTCTCAGCAAAACAGTTATCATTACTAATATATTTTACTCTCAGTTCACCGATAATTTTAGCCCCCTCAAACAAAGCGAAAATATCAATAACACCATTTTCAATATCTCTTGTGTTTTCGGCAATCATATCGTTAACATCTTTGTAGTTGAAAAGATTGGTAAGTATAGAAAGTTCAGTTACTTCAAGCTTTCTAACTGGATACAGCATCCTTTTTATAAACTCAATCTTCTGATTATCCTGCTTTTCTTTAACATTCATCCTATAACCGTCTTGTGAAGATTTTTGATAAACCTTCAGATATTGCTCCAATGATAAAAGCATAAATTTGATTCCTTTTACATTTCGGATTTCAATGTCACAAATATCAATATCTGCAAAATCTTTCAATCCGTCAATCGAAGCATAGGAATAATCAACACCATCTTTACAAAATGTGTGTTCGTGTTCATCAATCAATAAATACCTGTAACTTTCCAGAAAGTATTTAAATTCTTTCCATTTGTCGCCTGTTACAAACACTTGTGGAATTAGAATATCAATATCATCCGCATTTAATGATGACTTTGTCAAAACTTCTAATCCTAACGAGCCATAAAGCAATGGAACAATATTAAATTTGTCATTAAGCATTTCTGCATTTTGTAAAAAGTAATCAAACTTTGTCATATTACACCCTGTTATAAATCAAATCTTTCTTTTATCATCTCGGCAACAACATCCGGTGCCAAGTTTGAGTTATCAATTTTTATATAATTCGGGAATGTTATTTCACCATCATAACTTTCTGTACGATATTTTTCATCAGTATCAAGCAAATCCTTCCTTGCAAAATCAAGGTCACGCTTTGACGGTTTATTGCTAAGTCGGTTTTCTGATGAATTTCTCTCTAATCGTATTTCCTGAGAAGCAACAAGTTCAACATAATAAACTTCTGCACCTTGCTCTTTAAATAAATCAGTAACATATTTTATGTAATCCCAATCACCTTGGTGGTCAAGCGCCCATACATAAGTGAATATCATTCCGTAATTGTTGCTCTTTGAAAACTCTTCAAAGAAAACCTGTCGTAATCTATTGACTGTTTTTCCCTCGTAATATCCGAATATCTCTATTACAGGTTCTATAGTCATATGATTATGGAATAATTTAAGGTCGGTAATTTTTGCAAGTTCTTGTCCTACAGTCATTTTCCCAACTGCCAAATTACCGAATATTATAACTAATTTCATAGCATCCAATCCTTTAAATCAAATTTTTCTTGCTAACTGTAAATCTATTGTATCATAAATTGTAATCTCTCCGCCGTGACGATTAATTGCTTCTTCTATCTTTGAGAAAAACTTATTTCGAATAGTTTCTTCTATCGCTATATGGTCTGAATATGTACCAAGAAGTGCTATATATTCTTTTGCAGTAAAAGTGCGTGTGCGATAAAACAGTTTATATTGAATATCTGTGAAACCATATTTCTCTGCAATCAAAGCTCTGTCGTGTGCTTGTTGTTCTGTATATTCAACAGGCGTTTTAGGTTCTTTTTTGTAAAATTTATAATAGTAATCTTCATAAATTCGGTCTATTTCTTCTGACAGTTCAGGTTTACCTTTATCACGGTACGGATGGTTTGCAAAGCGGACAAACACACCACCATTTTTAAGCATATTATAAACTTTTTTATATCCGATTTCTTCGAGTATCCAATGAAACGCAGAAGCGGAATAAATCAAATCATATTCGCCATTAAAATCAATATCTTCAAATTTTCCCGATACCGCAGAAAAGTTCGTAAACTCTTTGAATTTCTCACTGCAAATTTTGCAGAAGTTTTCTCCGTAATCAATTGCAGTAAGATTGCAACCTGTTTGCAGAAAAGGTAAAGTTGCCTGACCACCGCCAATTCCAACCTCTACAACACGACTTGTATTGTTGATTGATTTATATTCAAAAATATTCTGATACAATTCATCAACATATCCTGGTCTCAGTTTTTCGTAGGTTTCGGCAACTGTATTGAAAGTCCAGTTTAAACTGCTTATTGACATTAACTTCACCATCCCTGAATAGCATATTTTAAAGTTGCATTATTCTACATATTACTCCAAAGTAGCTGACTCTAAAAATCTAATTGTTTTAGATTCCAAATCCATTTCATAATTTATACCCAATGGTAACAATCCCGTTCCGAAAGCGTGACCTATATTAACATTATAAATTATAGGTAAATCTTCACAGTCAAACTCTTTTAACACTTTCAAATATATTTCTTTGTACTCTTCATAATAAGTTTCGCCTATAGGTTTACCAACAATAATTCCGTTTATATTATTTAATATCCCTTGAACACCTAAATTTCTAAGATAATACAACAAATAGTTCGGTGGCATTTTTTCTTCACTGGTTTCAATCAACAATATTTTGCCTTTCCATTCATCCACCTTTGGCCAAATTTCAGTTTCTAACATCATAGGAAATACATCTATACATCCACCAAGTAATTGACCTGTAGCTTTACCTGTTCCAGATAAAACTTCATAACCGTGTTCTTCTCTTATCAATTTCTTCTGAATATTGATATTATCTTCATCCCAAGACACGTGATCATTTGACCAATATTCACTTGATTTAACATAATAGTTTTCTGTATCTTTAAATAAAATGTTCTCAACCGCTTCTTTTGTGTAATCAAACATCTTAACATATTCGCCAAATTCACACATAACAGATGGCCCATAATATGAAACTACACCAGCTTTATTTAACATAAAATGACTGATTGTTGTATCAGAATAACCCATAAAAATTTTTGGATTATTCTTAATTACCTCATAATCAATATATGGCAACAATCTTATTGAATCATCGCCACCTATTGCACAAAATATCCCTTTAAGTGTTTCGTCTTTAAACGCATCCATTAAATCTTTGGCTCTTAATTCAGGATGGTTATAAACAAACTCGCTACCCTTTAATGCATTAGGCATTGTAACAACTTCAAGTCCAAAATCATTTTCAAGTCTTTCTTTCGCTATATAATATTTGTGAATTAAATCCTTGTCACCTAAGCCACCCCACGATAAACTTACTATCGCAATTTTATCGCCTTTTTTTAACATTTTAGGCTTAATCATATAAATCACTCCTCAAAAAAAATCAAGGCACCTCCGAAAACGGAGATGCCTTTTAAATTCACAGAAAGATATATTACATCAATCGCAAATGGACAAAATGGCATCTCTGTTTCGTAAATAAAAATTCATTGTCATTTCGTCCACCTACCTTTCATTTTTTATCATTGTAACAATATATTTCTTTTTTGTCAATATTATTCTACACCTTAATATCCTCTGTCAAAATCCACAACGTTTTTAAGAGTACCACCACACAAGTAGCTCTCGATATTCTCAAAGCAAATTTTCCAGATTTTATCCTTTGTGGCTTCGTCGCCACTGAATGACGGACCCGCAATATGAGGGGTAATAATTACATTTTCCATATCCCAGATTTCCGAACCTTGTGGAATAGGCTCAGCTTCAAAAACATCTAAAACTGCACCTTTGATTTTATTCTGCTTCAAAATTCTAATTAAATCGCTTGTAACTATAAGGCTACCACGACCAACATTAACTAAAACAGAATTTTCTTTCATAAGAGAGAGCATTTCTTCATTTAACACGCCAATAGTAGCATTTGTTTCTGGTAAACAGCAAACTACAATATCTGCTTTTGGTAACAAAGTTTCAAGTTCAACAATATCAAAAATCTCGTCGAAATTTTCTAAAAAATCTTCTTTCGATTTTCTTCTTATACCAAATATTTCTTTAACACCCAAAGCTTTAAGCTTTTTAGCAGTTGTTCTGCCAATATCCCCCGTGCCTAAAATAAGAACAGTTTTACCGGTTATAGTTTCAACTGTCGCTCTTTTTTGCCAGATATGTTTTTGCTGATTTTTAATATAGAAATGAAAATCTCTGTAAAGGGCAAGTATTCCGCCAATTACATATTCAGAAATAACTTCGCCAAATGCTCCACTTGCTGTCAAAAGAGTCGTGCCCTGAGGAAAGTTTTTCATCTTCAAAAATTTATCGGCACCAGCCCAGGTAAGCTGTAACAATTTTAAATTCTCTGCCAACGATAATTCATTCTCAGTAGGCTCACCAACAATCACAGTTGCAGTTTTAAGGTCGTTTTCGCTTATTTCACCATCGCAGAAAATAATCTCTGCCCTGTTGCTAAAGCATTCCAAAAATTCTTCTCGTATTTCTTCATCAGTACTAAC
>JAZNCY010000216.1:0-4418 GCA_045587825.1 Acutalibacteraceae bacterium | reverse complement strand
CAAACACAAAATATTACTGTGGTACAGACAGCAATTTATTATTCATCTGGACTTACGATTTAACAAGCGATACTTACGTTATTTCAAAATAATTCATAAAAAGGGGGATTTTTTATGAAAAACAAATCTAAAAAAGAATTTGATTTTTCAAATTTAAGCGTTTCAAACGTACCGCTTTATGCACTACTCGTTTTAACAACAGTAGTTTTAGCAATAAGTTGTTTAGGAGCATTTTTAATGCCTGATGGTCAGGATTATATAAGACACGCAATAAAATACTTTGTAGAAGATAGTGCAGCATTTAGATTTTCATACAACTCAATGGACCATTACGTAATGCTCTTTATGGGAATAATAATTGGTTTCTATCAATTCATATTTTTACATAACAAAGACTACGCCAGAGCACTTTTGGTTAAGGGTGAAAAACGAAAAAAGATTTTTAAAGAAAAAGTAATTTTACCAATTATTGCTCTTGTTGTAATTACTTTATTTATTAAAAGTATTGCACTTGTGGAGAATATAAAGGTTTTTGGTGTATCTTCTTTACTCATTTCTAACTTTATAGCACACACGTTAATTATTATTGTTCACGCTATTTTCGGTTTTACGGCTGGTGCTACTGCTACTATTCTTAGTGGCACTATTGTAGAAGCGCTCACAGGTGCTTTAGGAATTATTTTGTTACCAAAAGCGATTTTAAAAATCGCAGACGTAACTGCTTCAAGATTTTTACACGGCTACGCTTCATTCTACGGCACTTGCGATGAAACAGCGACGTTTATTGACCCTACAAGACAGATTTTAGAAAGAACGTCTGACTACTCTATAATTTATAAAAGCACTGCAACAACACCAACAAGTTCAATAATTCACTCTGTTGCGTGGTTACTTGTTTCTTTTGTAATTCTTTTCTTCTTAAAGAAATTCTTCAGTAAAAATTATAAGTTTGAAAAAATTGGTTTTATAAATGCAAATAAGCTTTTAACAACAATCATTTGCTTCAGTGCATCTGTATTTATTGGTTATTACGCTATATTATTTACCACAGAAGGAATTGCCGGGTATTTTGAAATACTGATACCATTTATAGAAAGTGCTGTTGACAGTTGGGATTCTTTTGCAACCTACAACACAAGCATATTAATTGTTGCATTCTGGATAATATCTTTGCTTGCTTCTGTTATTGTTAATTTAATATTAACCAGAAAACTCAAGAACGTTAAATCAAAATTAATTGTTCCGGCTTTAATTTCTATGGTATTTATATCAACTTTGATTATCACTACTACTGGTTGCTTCGGTTACAGTAAAAGAATGCCCGAAATAAACGAAATTGAGTATGTTGACGTATGCACCCCATTTGCAATCACATCAAATGACAATGAATTTATAGGTATAAACTTTTACGGAGAAGACCGATTAAACTGCGTACGCTCTGAAGTAACATTAACAGAAAAAGAAGATATTGAACTTTTACAAAAATTGCAGTTAAGCGCAATAGAAAACGACGAAAGAGAAACGAATGACGGTTTAAAAATTGAATATCATTTGAAAGACGGCTCTACAATAAGAAGAAATTACTTCTATTTGAGCGAAGAAACCTCAAACGAATTATTAAAGTTGTGGGAAACCAAAGAAGTTAAAAGCAATTATAAATTAATGCTTCTTAACAAAGGTGATGAAAAATCAACTTCTTACGATAAATTCCACAGTAATTATGAAACTTATTTCAATAATAAATATTTCCCTTATATTGTAGCCAAACATGGTACAAGGACAAACATTAAACCTGAACTTAATTACGATAAGTTTAATGAACTAAAGAATGCAATTTATAAAGATATTACTTCAATTACAGCAGAGCAATGGTTTAAACCAGAAACAACCTATGGTGCTCTTACATTTGAAGACAATGAATATCCTGAAGAGTCACTTTCTAAACCAATGCTTGTATTTCATAACCATATTTTCATACCAGTAACAAGTGAAATGACTAATACAGTAGAGTTTTTGAAGCAAAACAATTTGTTTAAATATTTAGAAAATTATGAAACAAATTTTGAAGTGTACCTTTACGACGTCAATGCTTCTGAATATTGGAAAGATGGATACCGTAGTTTCGGAATAAGTACAATGGAAAATTACAACCCTTACCAAGATATTACAACTGACTTTTTTACTATTGCACTATATAGCCTTACAGATATCATTAATAAGAAAGTCCCACTCACCCACTCTACACTTTTCACTTCAGAATATTCAGTTTACAGTTCTGAATACGGCGTAATTACAAAAGAAGAAGATGAAAACTTCAAGAATAACATACAAGAAGCAATTGATTTAGGCTACGCTACAAAACTTTCTGAAAGCACGGCGAAAGAATATTTTGAAAAATCGCACTTCAAATATTACTCAGGCACTGGTGGTAATCTTCTTTTAGTTTATTACCCAGAACGTGGAACGTCGCAAACTTATATTTTGCCGTGATTCAGGAAACAGGAAATAGGAAGTAGGGATTAGGTAAACAAACTAAAAAACAACACCTAAAACCTAATAACCAACACCTAACATCTAAAACAACAAAACACGTGTCAAGGTTTTCGCCTTGACACGTGTTTTTGCTATTTTTATCGCATATCTATCGGTTCAAATAAGAAACTGAACTTAAATGTTTTATCATTAAGAAGACGTTTATTTTCTTCGCTATTGAGTTCTTCGTTTTCACTTATAGCATTGAAACGCCAGTCAATATTAAGAATTGTTCTTGGCTCTGGTCTTAATTCAAAATCGTGAGCAGTTTCAGTTAATTGCTCAGCTGAATAGTGTGAAGCGTTAAATGAGAAGTCTTTTGTTTCATCTGCTGGTGTAACTCTGAGACCCACGCCACCCATTTCGCCTACGTCTACCCTTCTTGTTTTGTAGTGAGAAGAGTTTTCTTGTGGTCTTACGTAGTGAACAAAGTTATCTGTAACAGTTAAATCATATTCACCGAAACGAGCAGATTTATAACGGTCTGGGTATGTTTCTGTAAAACCTAAACCGAAATATCTTAATTTCTCGTTTTCTTCTTTTAATATGAATTCAAGACCGAAACGTGGAAGAAGCGGTGCAACGTCTTTTACAGTACCATCTGCAGTAATTTTAAACGTGCCGTCTGCATTAAAGATATAAGTAAACACACCTTTAATTGTAGATGGACTTGCAGGACCACCGAATGCGATAGAAGTTTCGATTTCTACTGCATCGTCTTTTTTAGTTGCTTTACTGTAATACGTTTTCTGGTAAGCTTTATGTAAATTATTATCGTACCATGCATCTGCAGACCCTCTGTTATAGCAAGGTGCGTGCCAGATTTGGAATCTCGTTGGCTCATCTAAAAGCTCTGTGCCGTTACGTTTAATAGATTTAATTCTACCATAGCTCTTATCGAAAACATATTCGTTATTTCCAGTTTTGATTTCTACGAAGCGTTCATTCTCATTAACGGAAATTTGATATTTTTCTCGTGTAAAGTTAGTTGCCTTTACAGGTAATTCGAACTGCGAGAAGCCTATTTCATAGCCTTGTGGAGCCCAAGGTGTATCTACATTCTGATGAACTGTAACAGTCAAGAAAGCATTTTCTGTTAATGTTAATTCAGATAAATCAAAGAGTTTATATTCTTTTTCTTGCTGTGCTTCAACATCAAGACTTTCAATTATACCCTGCTTTATTAATTGCTTACCATTAGTAACCTGCCATTTTAAGAAACAAGTTGAAAGTGAAGTGTAATATAAAACACTCTTAACTTTTAAAACACCATTCTCGAATGACATTCTGAAAGGCTCATAAACCTTTTTCATATCAAAGTAACCAGGTCTTAAAGAACGGTCTGCAAATACGAGACCATCTATACAGCAAATACTGTTATTCGGGAAGTCACCAAAGTCACCACCATAGTAGTAGCGAGGCTTACCATCATCACCCGGCATAGAAATTGAGTGGTCAGCAAATTCCCAGATACAACCACCGCAGAAGTTGTCATACTTATCAACTAATTCCCAGTAATCATAAACATCACCGGTTGTCATTGAGCAAACATATTCGCACATATAGAATGGTTTACTGTATTGCTCATCGTTTAAGTATTTATCAATATATGTAACACCAGCGTACATTCTGCTTTCTACGTCAGAAATATCACTGAAGTTTTCGCCCTCTGGAACAGCTTTAAACTCAAGGTGTGAGTTTTCGTAATGAACTAAAGCATTCTCATCACGAGATTTTATAAACTCTCTCATTGCTCTGTGGTTTACACCACAACCACTTTCGTTACCGAGTGACCACATAATTACACAGCCGTGGTTTTTATCTCTTTCATAAAGAGTTTTAGCTCTGTCTACGTAAGAAAGCTTCCAATCAGGTGAAGTTGAAAG
>JAZNCY010000215.1:0-2364 GCA_045587825.1 Acutalibacteraceae bacterium | reverse complement strand
CTTTAATGTTTACGTTTGAGTAGTGAGCGAAAACGCAAGGCTCACAGTCGCCGTTTGCACTGATGTGGAAATATTGTTTACCACCAGCAACACAACCACCAACATATTCACCATCGTTAAAGAAGTCAATTGTAAAGATTGGTTTTTGAGAACCTTTCTCAAAACGCCATTTTCTGATTTGATTATACATAAGCTCACGTTGCTCAGCGGTTGCCATAAGCTCGTTTGTAGCGTCAGCACCAACTGGAACGAATGTGAAATACCAAGCAAAAATAACGCCTAAATCAATAAGGAAGTCTGCATATTCATCAGAAGCAATAACATCTGCATTAGCTTTTGTGTAACAAAGAGAAGCACCGAAAGGAATGCCACGTGCTTTGAGTTTTTCCATAGCAGAGATAACCTTCTTATATGTACCCTGACCACGACGAGCGTCAGTTGTTTCTTCGTTACCTTCAATAGAAATTGTGAGTAATAAGTTACCAACACGTTTTACTTCGTCAGCAAAAGCATCGTCAACTAAAGTACCATTTGTGAATGAAATGAAAAGACATTCTGGGTTTTCGTCACAGATGCGAATGAGGTCTTTCTTTCTCATAAGTGGCTCGCCACCTGTGTAAAGATAAACGAATGTACCGATTTCTTTACCTTGTTTAATAATATTTGTAATATCATCATAAGTTAACTGACTTGCTTTTGAGTAGTCTGCAGCCCAGCAGCCTGTACATTTTAAGTTACAAGCAGTTGTAGGGTCTAAAAGAATAGCCCAAGGAATATTACAATCATATTTCTTCTGAGCAGCTTTTCTTAATTCGTATCCACGAATAAATGCACTCATAAAAGGTGGTACGAGCTTTTCAATAATATCTGCATCAACATATTCAATAATATGCTTAACAAAATTTGCCCATTCGTGATTAGGGTCAATCATACCTTCTCTGAGTTTTAAAAGTGCATTGTGATAAAGGTCTTTGCCTTCTGTAAGCTTTAAGCCTTTGTCAATTAATTTAATTGAGTTTGCGTCAACATCTTCTTTAAGATATTTAACGCCTTTTTTAACAGCCATTTTAATAGCAGTCTCTTTAATACCCATTTTTTTCATCCTTATCTCAAATATTAAAATATATTGTTCCGAAAAATCGGATTGTTTATTGTTTTATAATGGTAATTCCCAGATTTCAGTCTGAGCACCATCAAACACAGCGTAACCACTTAAAGAACCCTTAGCACCTTCACCATAAACGTGAAGTGGAATTGTGTACTTAGCATAAGTTACGTAGCCAGCCTGATTAATTTTAACCATAATGCTTGTGCCTAAATATTGGATTTCACCACTTGTAATAGTCATACCCATAAGGTCAACACTATTTGGGTCAAGGTAACCAATACCACGTGAGTTGTGGTAAGGAATTGTGTTCTTATCAACATTTTCTTGGATAAGAGTGACAACAAGAACAGTTTTGTCGCCTTCCTGATATGCTTTTGCAGTTTTTACACCTGCAGGGGAGAGCGTAAACGGACCATTTTTAGGAAGAAGAATCTGAGTTGTTTCGCCCTCTGCAGTAACAGCAGTACCATTTGAGAAATTGAGAGTCTGGTCAGTAGGCTTAACAACGGCAGAAACAAGTGAGTTTGCTACTCTCTGACCGATAGCACCACCAGTACATTCTGTGATGTTAGCAGTGAAGCTTTCAGCGTGGTGAACAGCCAAATTGTTTTTATAACCTTTTGTCTGGTTTATTGCAGTAGTCATTTTAGAAACAATCTGCTCAGTTGTCCACGAATAAACTGAGTTGTTTTGTTGTGGTTGTTGCTGAGCCTGTGTTACAGGGTTGTTCTGCCAACCATCAGCTGCATTTTGTGGTAATGTAGTTTCCATAGGAAGAACTATCGCAGAGTTTGTAGAAAAAGTATTATTTTGTGGTGGTAAAGTCTGATAGTTATAAGAGGTGTTTGTGTTGTCAATCTTTTTGTCATTATTTGTAGTTTTTATGTACGCTACAGCAACTACTGTAATACTTAAAAGGATTGCAAAAACAGAAACAGCCTGAACATATAAATCTTTCTGTGCAAGTTTTAAAAGTTTTTTAAACATATTTTACCTTTCTGTGTCACGTATAATACACGGAATGTTCCCGTAAAATCAACGTTTGTTAAGATATTGTTAAGAAAAAAAGTATACTTTATATTTAAAAATGCAAAGACACAGTTATATTACTACATTTTTTTGAAAAAAACAAGAGTATTTGACAAGAAATATTATATGTGTATAATAAAATTGTATAAAAAATCTGGAAAGGGTGGTTAATAATGGTTAATATTTTAGTTGTTGAAGATGATATAAAACTTAACCAGATAGTTTGC
>JAZNCY010000214.1:0-3007 GCA_045587825.1 Acutalibacteraceae bacterium | reverse complement strand
TAATACCTTTTAGAGAAAAAATCAAGAGTTTTTGAAAAGTTTTTACTTCTTTTCCTTAAATTTACAATTAGGTAACATTATTTATTATGATTTTTTTAATGGGAATAATACAACTATAACTAAATTTGCATATAATATATTGACAACATCACGGTATCGTGATAAAATTTGACTGAGAGGAGAGATTTAAAATGCCAGTATTAACAAGATTTTACGGAATAGTTATACGTATGTATTTCCAACAATCTGAGCATAATCCACCACATATCCATGCGATTTATGGTGAAAATATGGCAGCTATCTGTATTAATGATGGTGCTATTTTAGAGGGCGAGCTTCCTAAAAAAGCGCTTGAAATGGTTCTTGAGTGGACAGAAATGCATAAGTCGGAATTATTAAAAATGTGGGAAACACAAGAATTTACAGCACTTCCACCATTAGAATAAAAGGAGTGATGATATGTTCCATAAAGTAAAAAATATAACAGCTCTTCCTGATTACAAATTAAGCGTTCAATTTTCAGAAGGCGTAACAAAAATTTATGATATTACGCCTTTATTTGAAAAATACAAATTCTTTTTACCATTAAAGGATTCTGTTGAGCTTTTTAATTCAGTAACTGTTGACCAGGGTGGATATGGTATTATATGGAATGACGATATTGACATTTCCTGTGATGAACTCTGGGCAAATGGTGAAGAAATTGAAACACCATTTGATGGACTTATGGCTTTCAGTGATGCTACTTTTCTTTGGAATCTTAACGAAAGTACACTACGTAAAGCAATAGCTTATGGTAAACTCCGGAATGGTGTTGATGTTTGCAAGTTTGGTAAACAATGGGTAGTTTCTATGGAAGCTATGAAGAGAGAATACGGTGACCCCATAAGAAGTTAATTAAAGAATAAAAACAGGCAGAAGCGATTTTCTCATTTCTGCCTGTTTTTGTTATTTCAAGATTTCTTTTACTATTTTTTCATTATCTTCTATTGATATCGATGTAAAAGATTTCTCAGCCATTTCATTTACAAACACATTTACTATTAGTTTTGTTTTTAGTCGTTTTTTCAAGTCAAGTAATACATTTATTTGTTTATCACCAATTATGTAATCTATTTTATAACCATTAATCAGTGGTATGAACTTCACTGTATCATTCAATTCCAAAGAATCTCTCATTTTTGCAATAAAATCTACCATCAATACTGCTTTTTCATATTCTTTTTTTGTTATAGGTAACTCGCTCATTCAATCTCAACCTGCCAATAAATAATAGTCTTTCTTTCGTGAGTATATGTAATATGAAGAGTTTTACCAACTGCAGTAATAGCAGGGTAGCTGAATTCGTAGTCGCCTTTAATATCTTCTAATTTAAAGAATTCTTCAAAGGTATTGCCACCATCAAAAGAGCGCATTAAAACGAGTGGTGCTCTGTTACCCCAGTCAGCGCCAACAGGGTTCATACAAAGAACTACTGTGTCATCCTCTAATTTAACTAAATCTATACCACTGTTCGGGTTTGGGTATGGTGTTTCATAAGCCTTACACCAGGTCATTCCAAAATCGGTGCTGTCACTCTTATAAATTTTACCTGCATTACTTCTTATAAGCATGTGAACGCCAGTAGAGTCCTCCCACAAGGTAGGTTGAATCATTTTAACACCTTTGCCGTTTTTCTTAACACCCGGAACAAATTTTGAGCGTTTATAAGTTCTGCCATCATCCTCTGAAATATCAGTAAAACATTTCCAGGGGAAATACTTTGATTCTGTAGATGTAGGTGCTAAGACTGTGCCATTAGAAAGATGAATCTGCTTATTTTTAACAGGACCTCTTGCGCCCTCTTTTTCGCCTGGCACTAACTCCTCTGGCTTTGTGAAGGACCTGCCACCATCTCTTGAAACACAAGAATATGTACGCCATTTTGTAATAGGCTTGCCATATTTAAAATAAAGGCAAATTGAGTTGTCTTTTCTTAAATATAAAACAGGATTCCAGTGTGGCAACTCTTTACCCTCAACCTGAATTGGGTAAGGCTTTGCCCATTCGCCATTTTCTCTTACTGAAACATAAATTTTAACATCGTCGTTACCCTCTTTAGTGCCACCAAACCAGGCAGCAACTACTGTGCCATCTTCTAAAGGCAAAACAGTAGAAGCGTGGCAGTTTTCAGTAACCTCGTCTATTGGGAAAATTTCTTCTCTTATTGAATTAATAACATTAGTCTTCATCTTTCTTTTTACGCCCCATCTCTTTATTTGGTTTAATAGTTTCTTCTTTTAATTCTGCTTCTCTACGCTTTCTGTTTATTTCTTCATAAATAGCAAATTCGTCATAAGCAGAGTTTTCTGAGTCAGCTTCTAAGTAGTTAAAAGCGTTCCAGCTTGAGTCTTCTCTTAAAGAACCATTGTCTTTATTTTGTTCCTGATAATTGAATTCACTTAATCTTCTTAATTCTCTGAAGCTCTTTTTATCTTCTTCTTCGTCATAACCTATATCCATAACGATTGGTTCAATTTTTGTTCTTTTAATAACAGGTTTAGGTTCTTCACGAATATACATCTGGTCACCATATAAATCTGCTGTATCTTCAATAAATGAAGGAAAACCAGGTTCTCTTGAAAGCTTTTTGTAAATAGGTAAATTACAAAGCCATCTTATGAAACGTGGCATACGGAAAATAGAAAAAACGACAAGAACGACGTAGTTAGCAATTGATGGAATTGTCAGATAAAGATAAATGCATAGAACCAACGGGAAGCCAATTAATTTATCTTGTTTTACATAGTTAGTTCCCAATATATGTAAAGCTAAAAATACAAACATCAGAAATCCTGAAACAGATGGTGTTGTCCACATATATATCATTATAACTATAACAAAGTAAGTTAACCAATTTTCTTCTCCAACAAACATTTTTGACTTCATTTCGTGCCAATGCCACATAACCTCACGATTATCAGCTTTTTTAGCACCCTTAATTTCATTATGTGGAATAATGAAATTA
>JAZNCY010000213.1:0-5486 GCA_045587825.1 Acutalibacteraceae bacterium | reverse complement strand
GTTTACTGTCGAAAATTGTCGAGTTAATCGATATCAAAGAGAAGATGTTAAAGAGAGAAGATGTTTAAATGAAAAAGAAAATAGCAGTATTTTTAATTATTTCTTGCATTTTTCTTGCAAGTCTCAGTATATTCGCGTATGCAAATTATGATAATCAGCCGAGTCAACCTGAAACAACTCAGGTGCAACCAACTATGAGCGCACCTGTTTTAGTTGCCCCTGCTACCCCAAAGCTTATTTATGCAAAAAACAGTGGCTATGGTGTAAAGGTGAAGTGGCAGACAGTAGAAAATGCTGAGGGCTATAATATATACAGAAGAACGGCGGATACAGGCTGGGTTTTAATTGCAACAGTAAATAATCAGAAAAAAAGTACATATACAGATAAAATAGCAGTTAATTCTTTTGACTATTTTTACACAGTTGATGCTTTTAATAAAGCAGGGCGCAGTGGTTCGGATTCTACAGGTGTTTTAATTCATTATATTTCTGCACCTGTTATAACTATTAAAAATTCAAAAGATGGTGTTGCTATCAGCTGGACACAGCACCCGACAGCAATAAAATACAAGATTTATAAGAAGGTTGAAGGTGCATCCAGCTGGAAACACGTAAAAACTCTCAATAACGCTACATTTACATATACGGATAAAAATATAGTAAATGGCGAAAGAGCTTATTATGGTGTTGCTGCAGTAGAAAGCACTGGCGTAAGAGGTTCTTTGCAAAAAGATAAATTCAATGTATTTATTTCGGCTCCTGTTATAAAAAAATATAAAAACACTTCTTTAGGTGTAAAGATTTATTGGGAGCCAGTTGCTGGTGCTGAGAAATATCGCATAATAAGAAAAACTGAGGGTGGAAAATGGGAAAAGGTGAAAACGGTTTCAGCCAAAACCCTTGGTGGTACTGATATGAATGCAGTACCTGGTGTTAAATATTATTATTCTGTAAAGGCTATTGCAGGTAGTTATACTAACAGGAATTCTGCAATAGTAGGTTATAAGATAGAGCCTCCTAAAGGAATTAAAACAAAGCTTGCAGGCAGTGGTGTGAAAATTTCATGGCAGGGTGTCCAATATGCTGATTACTACGCCGTTTACAGAAAAGATGACGCTGGTAACTGGACAAAAATATACAGCACCAAAAATAATTCTACCTTTTCATATACAGATAAAAATGTTGCTTCAGGAGTAAGCTATACCTACACTGTTGCAACCTGGTATAAAAAAGGCAAAAGTATCTATGGAAGTGAAGGCAATACGATACAGTTTGTTGCTTCTCCTAAGCTTATATCGGCTATATATTCACCTGAGAATAATGTGACTGTAACTTGGTCGGCGGTTAATGGTGCAGTAGGTTATAAGCTTTATAAAAAAGAAGTGGGAGGTAAATATGCTGTGCTTACCGAGCTTCCTGCTGAGCAGACAACTTTTGTTGATACAGCCGTAGTTGCAGGTAAAGAATACGCTTATGTAGTAAAAGCTAAAACATTAGCAGGTACACTCACTCCTAAGTCAAACTCTAAAAAATCATCAGTAGTTGACCCAAATAAGCCGATGATAGCACTCACATTTGATGATGGTCCGTCAAGCAGTGCTACAACACGTATTCTTAATGTTCTTGAAGCAAACGGCGCACGTGCAACCTTCTTTGTTGTAGGTTCACGAGTTGATTCGTATAGTTACCAGATTAAACGTGCATATGATTTAAAATGTGAAATCGGTAACCACTCTTATGGGCATAGTACACTAACATCTCTTTCTGTGGATAGTTTAAAATGGGAGCTCAGTGAAACAGACAGAAGAATTCAGGCAATTACTGGTGTGAGTCCTGTTTTAATGAGACCACCAGGTGGCTCTTATAAAACAGATACAGTAAGAAATAATACGCCTTATCCGATTATTATGTGGTCAATTGATACACGTGACTGGGAAAGCAGAAACGCTACTGCGGTTGTAAACCATATAAAAGCAACTGCCTATGATGGTGCAATTATTTTAATGCACGATTTGTATGATTCAACCGCAACAGCAACCGAAATAATTGTTCCGTGGCTTAAAAGTCAGGGCTATCAATTAGTTACGGTTTCTGAAATGATGGAAGCTAAAGGCATTCAGATGCAGAATGGTGTGGCGTACAGTAGTGCAAAATGAATTAAAAATTAAAAATTGAGAATTAAGAATTGTGGGACCTGCGGTCGGCATTATAATTAAATATCAATATAAAGAAATTTATCCTATCATTTTTAGTTGATACTGAAAACAACTTTAAATGATAGGATAAACTGTTTTTTATTCATTTTTAATTATAATCAAGGCGAAGCCTTCCGAAATTCTTAATTCTCAATTCTCAATTCTCAATTCTAAATTTTTAAAACACTGCAACCGTCGCTTTTAGTCTGCCTTTCTTCGTTTCCCCAGAAGTGCCGAGCCAGTTGAATCTGCCAAAGCCTCTTACAGAAACAATGTCATTTGTTTTAATTTTGTGAGAATTGTTCTCTGTGAGCTTGCCATTTACAAAAACCTTTTTCGCTAAGAAAAGATTATTACTCTCACTTCGTGAAAGATTATAAATTTCTGCAATAATTACGTCGAGCCTTTCCGATGCAACAATAATGAATTTTTCAGTTGCTTCGGGGTTAACCTCCTCGGGCGCTTCGGTAACCTTTTCACATTTTACAGAGGTGTGACGTACCTTTTTAAGATTTTCTATTATAAAATCTGAAATGGTATCAAGACAGAAAATGTAGCCCGTGTTATTTTTAATAATGATATCACCAATAGTTTCTCTTTTTATGCCAAGCCCTAAAACAGAGCCTAAAAAATCTCTGTGGGTTAAGTCATCAGCAAACTTCTGCAGTAAGGGTGAAACTAAAATACATACAATCGGGTGTGAGGGCGAATACCCGAAATCTTCTTCATTTCCAAAAACAGCAATCTGACGTTCTGCATTTTCATAGCCACCAAAAAGCGAAAATGAAGTGTTTATATTTCTGAAAAGCAAATCTTGTTCATATATGTTAAGAAAATCAGAATACTCATAGACACCTCTGTTGTATGAGCGGTTTTCTAATTCTTTAAATCTCTTTATTAAAAGCGCTTCTTCCTTTTCCATATTGTTCACCCCTTGCTACAAAAATTCATATAATATGTAAGAATATACCATACTTTTACGTGTTTTTAAAGACATGAATGAAAAATAATACAAAACATCAGCAAAAAATGTTGTGAAATTGCACAACTTATTTAATTTCGGTTTAGTAACATTTATCATAAGTTTAGAACTTTTTTCTGACTGCAATTTTTTTGTTGATAAAAGTTTTAATTAATGATAGTATATCGTAGACAACTCGAGAATACTAATTAAATTTTGATAAGGGGTATTGAGAAATGGTAAAAGTTGTAAAGTTTGGTGGTAGCTCACTCGCTGATGCTGAGCAATTTAAAAAGGTAGCTGAAATTATCAAATCTGAAGATTCAAGAAGATTTGTTGTTGCTTCAGCTCCTGGTAAAAGATATGATGACGATATTAAAGTAACAGATATGTTATATTCCTGCTACAAATTAGTTAAGGAAAATAAAGACATTGACGAAGCTTTCAAATTAATTGAGGACAGATATAACGGCATAATTAAAGATTTAGGTCTTGATTTCTGGTTACAGCCTGAATTTGACAGAATTAAGAATGCCATTGTTCACCACGCTGGTCGTGACTATATTGCTTCTCGTGGCGAATATTTAAACTCAATGATTTTAGCAAAATATATCGGCTATGATTTCGTTGATGCTGAAGAAGGTATTTTCTTTACAGAAAATGGTGTTCTTGACACAGAAAAAACAAACGAAGAGCTTACTAAAATTCTTAAAGAACACACACACGCTGTTGTTCCTGGTTTTTATGGCGTTATGCCAAATGGTACAATTAAAACATTCTCACGTGGTGGTTCAGATATTACAGGCTCAATCGTAGCAAGAGCTATTGGTGCTGATATTTATGAAAACTGGACTGACGTTTCTGGTATGCTTATGGCAGACCCAAGATGTGTTAAAAATCCAAAGGTTATTAACACAATTACTTATGCAGAACTTCGTGAGCTTGCATATATGGGTGCAACTGTTATGCACGAGGATGCAATCTTCCCAGTTAGAGAAAAGGGTATTCCTATAAATATCCGTAACACAAATAAGCCAGAAGATGCTGGTACAATGATTGTTTCAAAGGTTGATTCAAACAAGGTAGATACAGTTATTACTGGTATTGCTGGTAAAAAAGGCTTCTCTGTTATTTCTATTGAAAAGAGTATGATGAATGCTGAAATCGGTTTTGGCAGAAAAGTTCTTGAGGCACTTGAAAATCATAAAATCTGCTTTGAGCATCTCCCATCAGGTATTGATACAATGTCAGTTGTTGTTAATGACCATGACTTTTTACCTGTTAAGGAAACTCTTATTGCTGATATCCAAAGAAAAACAAAGGCAGACAATATTTCTGTTTACAATGGCATAGCACTCGTTGCAGTTGTTGGTAGAGGTATGGCTGGTGTTAAGGGTACTGCAGGCAGAGTATTCGGTGCTATTGGTAATGCTGGTATAAACATCAGAATGATTGACCAGGGTTCAAGTGAGCTTAATATCATTGTCGGTGTTGCTGAAGAAGATTACGTTAAAACACTCGAAGCAATCTATAATGAGTTTGTAAAATAAATAAAACTAAAAAAAGCACTCTCTTTCGAGAGTGCTTTTTTGTTTTATTTTTAAGCTTTATCTTTTGAACCGAAGAGTTCGATTTTTTCACGAACTGTTGCTTTAATTGCTTCTGAACCAGGAGCAAGAAGCTTTCTTGGGTCGAAGCCTTTACCCTGAAGGTCTTTACCTTCTTCAATGTATTTTCTTGTAGCTTCTTGGAAAGCAAGCTGACATTCTGTGTTAACGTTGATTTTTGAAACACCGAGTGAAATTGCTTTTTGAATCATTTCTGCAGGGATACCTGTACCGCCGTGAAGAACGAGTGGCATTGTGCCTGTTTTTTCCTGAACTGCTGCAAGAGTTTCAAATGAAAGACCTGCCCAGTTTTCTGGATATTTACCGTGGATGTTACCGATACCAGCTGCAAGCATTGTTACACCTAAATCAGCAATCATTTTGCATTCTTCTGGGTCAGCGCATTCGCCAGCACCAACAACGCCGTCTTCTTCGCCACCGATTGAACCAACTTCTGCTTCAATTGAAAGACCTTTTTCTTCGCAGATAGCAACTAATTCTTTAGTTTTTGCAATGTTTTCATCGATTGGGTAGTGAGAACCGTCGAACATAATTGATGAGAAACCTGCTTCGATGCAAGCTTTTGCACCTTCGTATGAACCGTGGTCAAGGTGAAGAGCAACAGGAACTGTAATGTTAAGTCCTTCAAGCATACCTTCAACCATACCTACGATTGTTTTGTAGCCACACATATACTTACCTGCACCTTCAGAAACACCAAGG
>JAZNCY010000212.1:0-1907 GCA_045587825.1 Acutalibacteraceae bacterium | reverse complement strand
TGGCTACGATCCGACTTCATCGAAAAACACGAATTCAAGTGGCTCATCATTTTCTAAAAGTAATCTCACAACCTCTTCGCAACAAAGCCCTAAACCATATTCTGTTACTTCCTGAAAATCATTATAAAAACGTGGATGTTCTTTACATATATAGCAAATATTATCTTCGCCACAATTAGTTATAATATCGCAAAGATTATTCTTATTAAGAAACGGACAACGCTCTCCATTCCCAAGCTTAAAAGAATATGTAGCATCTTCGTTTTCAACAATATTTTCTCTTATCTTACAACCAAACTCTGTGTTCATATTTCTATAAACATCCATAGCTTCGTCATCTATGTTTATTTCCCAACCAATACAACACGAGTCTGTGCATTTATCTGCTATACACTTGAATTTGTCATAAAATGCAGGTTTTATATAAAGCATTTTTAAACCCTTTCTATTTTCAAAACGTAAATATTATCTTTGTCGCATCTGAATTTCACAGATAAATCTTTATATGATAACCCATAAATCCTCTCACCATCATTCTGATATGACGGCTTCGGGTCAAGCGATAAAATTTCTGTAAGTTCTGTTTTTTCATTTTCGTCAAGTAATTTTTCTGCTTCATCTGTAAAAACTACTTTTAAAAATTCGTTTTTGTGCTCATCCGAAAAACCGCCTGTTGCTCCTGGTACAGAATCAACGTAAGGAAGGTATGGTTTTATATCAAATATCGGTGTGCCACTGAGCAAATCAGCCCCACTTATTAAAAGCACCTTTCCATCAGGAGTATTCTTCACACCATTAAGTTTTACAACTGTTAAGCCTAATGAATTCGGTCTGTAAGGTGAACGAGTTGCAAAAACGCCTGTGCGCTTATTCCCACCAAGCTTTGGTGGTCTTACCGTAGGAGTCCATTCGCCAATATTCTCAGAAAAACCCCATATAAGCCAGAGATGTGAAAAAGCTTCAATATCTCTTATCATATTTTCATCTTTAAAAGACTCTTCAAAAACAATTTCTGATTCAACAGATGGTGCAAGACCGCTCTGTCTTGGTACACCAAATTTTTCTTTGTATCCATTTTTTATTTTTGCAACTGGGGTTATTTTAAACTCTTTCATATTATCACCAACTATAAAATTTATAACACAAAACGCTTTTTTCGTCAATTATTCTGATTTTTCACGATTTTTAGGTGAAAATGTTAAATTTCATTCATATTTTTTCTTGTAAACTGTTGATTTTTAATATAGTTTTATAGTAAAATAATATTGATATATTGTAGTTTCTAAATAAAACTATGGAGGGAAATTATGTTTAGCAAATTAAAAGACTATTTCGTTTCTACATTCTTCTATGCAGGTATTACACCAGAAGAATATGACTCAATCAGACCTCAACGAGAAGAGAAAAACAAAGGTATTCTTTTTGTTACGTCTGGACTTGGCACTATTGTATTCTTTGCCTTGTTTGTTTTGTCATTCTTTGAGGCTTCATACAAGCATAATATGATTTTATACTTAGCACTCTTTGTGTGTGAGTTTTTAGTTTTGCTTTGTGCCTGGAAATTTTTAAAGAAAAAGCCTGATTTAATTACGACTGTTACATATATATCCATTTTTGCAATTTTTGCTTATGCAATTATTTTAGGCACCTTTAACAGCCCTACAATAACAAGTACAACCTTCTGCGTATTTCTTATCGCAATTCCTATGATAGTTATGGACAGACCATGGCGTCTTATTGCATTCAATGCTGTTCAGGTTGTTATCTTCTGCCTCTGTAGTTACTTTGTAAAAGACTGGTCTGTTGCTTCTGTTGATATTCTTAATGCAGTAAGCTTTTACTTCCTCGGCGGCGTTCTTAACACATATATGATTAAAACAAAAGCTAAAGAGCTTACATTAAGAAGA
>JAZNCY010000211.1:0-5151 GCA_045587825.1 Acutalibacteraceae bacterium | reverse complement strand
ACTGTTTCCAAAATGAATGCTTTTGAAACTTCGTCACGGCAAAGCATTTGAAGGTCTCTTAAAGAGATATTTTGGTTAATAAATTAAATAGTTTTCGTTAGCAAACCCATCCGAAGAATTTGAGTTCTTCGGGTGGTTAGTAATTATAAAATAATAATTAAGGAATTGATTGTTGATAGTGTAACTCACCTCGTTTTCAAAGGAGGTTTAGCGTCGTAAATATAAATTTATTATTACTACTTGCATAATTATAGAAATAGTGTTAAAATGATGTTAATTTTTAAACACAATGTCATGTGGGGTGTGAAATATGGCAAGTATAAGTAACAGAAAAGATTTAAGAACAGAGCTTCGCACAATGCGATTCGAGTTCGATATTTTACAAAGAATTCCTTGTAGCGAAGAAGAAAACAGAGCGTTTAAACGCTATTTAGAGGATGGTCAGGATTTACCACAGGGAGTTTTCCGTTACAGAAATTCTGATGGTAAAAATTCTGATTCTGAATTTTATACAGTTTACGAACCAGATTTAAATGAAAGAGAAATAAATGAATATCTCACTTTAAGAAAATTACAGATTTTAAACTCTATCAAAAGTACAATTGCTGTGTTTGGCTCAGTGATTTCTGCATTACTTTTGGTGCTTGTGATTTTAGGGTTGTTGTAATAGGAATTAGGAATTAGGAAATAGGAAACAGGAAACAGAGATAGTAAGCTCCGTTTCCTGTTTTTGTTTTTTATGAATAAATTTCCCTTGTACTGAAATAATAGTAAAAAAAGAAAAGGTGATTTTATGAGTATAGCATTGAATTTATACTACAAAGGCAAAAATGGTGCTGCGAAAATGTTTATGGAAGAAATGGAAAAAAGTGGCTTGGCAGACAAAGCAAGAAATAGGGACGGCAACGAAGGCTACGAGTATTTTTATTCCGTAAGAGATAAAGAAACTATTTTACTTGTTGAAAAATGGAAAGATGATGACGCTTTACACTTTCATCATAATTCAGACGATATGAAAAAACAGGCTGAGCTTAAAGATAAATATGAACTTGCTCTTGAAGTTAAAAGATACGTTACAGAGAATAATTAATATTAAGCAAAAATAAATGCATTCTACCATAATACTTAAATGATAGAATGCATTTGCCTTTATATGACTAATTCCTGTTTCCTATTTCCTGATTCCTGAAATTATTTAAAAGTAAGATTTGCATACTTATCCCACTCAACGCCACCTAAATTGAGCTTGCTGCCATTTGCGGTAACGTTATCTAAAGTGGCAGTAATTGAGTTCTTTTTGCCGTTAGATGTGAATTTTGGTTTGAGTTCACCTGAATATTTAACGTTTCTGTAAGTAACGTTATTAATCTCAAAGTTTTCAACGTCACTGCCATAAATAAGACAACCAATAGGTCTGCCTGTGTCCTTGAAAATTTCAATATTTTCAAAAGTTATGTTGTTAATTGAACCGCCTTGCTGTTCAACAATAATAGCAAGTGAAGAAACTCTATCGTTATCCCAGGTAGCATCACGATAAATTACAGCAGAATCTTTAAATGTAACATCACTTATTGGTGAGTGAACCTCGCCACAGATACCAAAGCATCTTGCCTTGCCACCCCAACCAATGCAGTTCTGGAACGTAATATTTTTACTGTGGATACCAGCAGGACCGCCTAAGCCTTTAACGTCAAATAAATCGTCGCCAGTTCTGCAGAAGCTTCTGTTAACTAAAACATTCCTTGAGCTACAAATAGCGTAAGCATCAGAATTCATTCTGTAACCGAAAATGTCAACGTCTGCAATATTAACGTTTTCGCAGTTGTATGTAATAAATGACCATTCAGGTGAGTTTACAATTTTTACGCCTATAACTTCAATATCAGAGCAGTTTGTGAAAACTATACCACGGCGTTCTCTACGGTCAAGCTTTGTTAAATCTATAATGCCTCGTCCGTAAAGTCTTATGTTAGAGCAACCGTGGAAGTTAATAAACGGCATTCTTGTAAGACCAATGCTGTTAGAGGTGAGTGCCTCATCTTCAACATAAAGATTTTCGTCATTTTGTGAATTTATATCATATTTATGGTTTGCAATAAGGTAAGCACCTTGCTTTAAATAAATAACTGTGTTGCTCTTTTTGATGTTTATGTAATCAAGGTAGTGAACACCACTTTCGTAAACGATAACGTTATCTTTACCATAAGCAGTTTTTAATAAATCAATTGTTGCATTGTCATCAAGTTTCTCTTTAACAAAAAGAGTAAATGCTGATTTCTGACCAGCGTTATTGAAAAGGAATGTGTAAGTGCCAAGCTCAGTAACAGTTACTGTCATTTTACCACTTTTTACAGATGGTGTAATATTGAGGGACTCTGGTAAGCAAATAGCGTTTTTGATTTTAAAATCGTCTGAATCAAGCTCTATACTGATTTTGCTTGTGTTGTTTTTGTCAACATAAATCTCTGAGAATGAGTGTAATTCGCCCTCTTCTGTATCACCAACGAATACAATACTTGAATAAACAGGAACGCTTTTATCATTAATTTCGAGAGTGTAGTAAGGTGAAATAACAACACCATTAACGTCACTGTAACCCTGACACTCTTCGTATTCACCATCACCAGAGGTTGCACGGCTTCTGTATTTCTTTTCTGTTATTCCGTTAGCCTTTAAGGTTTTAACTGCTTCTGCCGGATATTGAAGATAAGTAAAGTCTGCATATTCAGGTGCAGGCGCTTGTGTTGTAGGCTCTGTGGTAGTTGGAGCCGTTGTAGTTGGCTTCGTTGTGGTAGGTTTTGTAGTAGTCGGAGCCGTTGTAGTTGGCTTCGTTGTAGTAGGTTTTGTAGTAGTCGGAGCCGTTGTAGTTGGCTTCGTTGTAGTAGGTTTTGTAGTAGTCGGAGCCGTAGTTGTTGGCTTCGTTGTAGTAGGTTTTGTAGTAGTTGGAGTTGTTGTAGTTGGCTGTGAAGTGGTGCTTTCAACAACTGTTGTGCTTTCAGTTTCAATATCTAAATCTGGAACAGATGGGAAGCCCATTGAATTTAGAATTGAAAAAGCTGCCATAATTAAACTGATAATCAATTTGATATAGTCCATAATGTCACATTCCTTTGCATATTTGTAAATACACTTTAGTATAGCATTATTTAAAGAAAAATAAAAGTATAATATTGAATAATTTACCAATAATTAAATTAGCGAGTATGCTAAAATTTTCTTAGAAGGTGGATTTTATGGAAAAGTACGTGTGTCCTTGTGGGTATGAATATAAGGTTGCACAGGGGGACCCTGAAAATGGTGTAGCCCCAAACACTCCGTGGGGAGAAGTCCCTGCCGATTGGGTCTGCCCAGTGTGTGGGTTAGGTAAAGAAGAATTTACAAAAGAATAAAAAGAAATGGAACTAAGATTTCAAAAATCTCAGTTCCATTTTTATTATACAACCTAATAACTAACAGGTAACACCTAATAGCTAAATTATCCCCAGATGAACCAGAGAAGTAAATAACCTGTTGTAACAGCTGCTAATGTGAAAGGTACACCATATTTCATAAAGGTTGTAGCTTTAACCTCATAGCCCTCTTTACGAAGAATACCAATACCTGCAATGTTTGCAGATGCACCAATTGGTGTTAAGTTACCGCCGAGTGTAGCACCGCAAAGGAGACCATAGTAAAGTAATTTCGGGTCCATATCAGGGAAGCCTGCTGCAATAACTGGAACTATTGAAAGCATTGTTGCTGTGTATGGAATGTTATCAATAAATGCAGAAAGAATAACAGAAGCCCATACAATAATTGAGAATACAACAAATGGTGAGCCTGCACCAAGACTTGCAATTAATTCACCAATAACCTGAACAACGCCAGCTTTTTCAATACCACCAATTACAATAAATAAGAATGTAAGAAGTGCAATTGTGTAATAGTCAATTTCTTTAAAAGCATTCTTAACAACATCTTTGTTTTTCTTGAAAACGAGTTCACGAATAACGCCAACTAAGAAGAAGAGAATGCAGATAATACCATTCGTTACATCTGGTTTATAGAATTGACCTGGAGCAGCGTTATCTTTATAAGGAATGAAAGATACTGCAATAAGTGCAACAACTGTACCTACAAGAAGATATGTAGGGAAGTAATCTTCAACCTTTGTTTTTGTTTCAAATGTAATTTTTTGATTTTCTTTTCTGAACATAAAGAAAATGATGAATGCACTAACTAATGCGCCAGCTTCAACTACCCAGAACATACCAGGTTTTCCGTTATCTACAAAGAAATCAGAGAAGTCAAGGTTTGCTGCCTTACCTAAAAGGATAGATGTTGTATCACCAACAAGAGTAGCCGCACCCTGAAGATTAGATGAAACTGCAATACAAATAATTGCAGGAACAGGTGAAATATCAAGCTTTTTGCAGAATGCAAGTGCAACAGGTGCAATCATAAGAACAGTTGCAACATTGTCAACAAACGCAGAAACAATACCAGCAAAAAGTGAAATAACAACAACTACCCATTTTACGTTAGGCATTTTTGAAATGAGAATGTCCGAAAGAAGCTGGGGCATTTTCGATTCAATGAACAAGTAAACAGTACCCATTGTACCAGCTATCATCATTATAACGTTCCAGTCGATATTTCCGATAGCGTCCATTATTCCGTAACTGAAGGTTTCTGTACCTAAACTGAAAAACTCAGCACCGAATAAATCTGGCTTTACAGTAGCAATTGTACCCAATGCTACAAATATAAGTGCTGAAACACCAACTATGTACGGACGAATCTTTTGAAAAATCATCATCAAAAGATAGGTGATGGCAAAAATTACTAATGCCACGATTGTGATTTGACTCATAAAAACTCCTTCTGTAGCCTGCCACTCTCAAAGAAAACCACACCTTTAGTAAAATACTAAAAGTGTGGCGGAAATCTTTTTATAGAGAATGTTACCTGAATAAATAACACGTATTCGTGCTATGACAGACTCCACCACTTATTTCAGGTAAGTTCAATTATATGATATTGAGTAATAAATGTCAATATAACAGTTGCTATAAAAAAGTTGGTAAAATTTTACTTTTTTCACAAAAAACAGTGTGTAAATTTTATATACAAATTGTGGAGAAAACACTATTTTTTCTTGACTATTAATAC
>JAZNCY010000210.1:0-20657 GCA_045587825.1 Acutalibacteraceae bacterium | reverse complement strand
CTGTATGAAAGTGGGAATTTTCCGTAACTTTCACTATCTGTATATTATCATAATATTTTACTTTTGTAAAGAGGTTTTTCAAAAATTTCGTAAAATTTTTGAAAAAAGTGGTCAGTGGTTAGATGTTAGGGGTTGGGTTTTAGGTGTTGGGTTTTAGATGTTAGGTTTTAGGCGTTAGGGGTTGGGGAACTTTAATTAAAAATTTCAAATTAAAAATTAAAAATTGTGGGGCTACGGCGTAATTTTAATTGAGAATTGAGAGTTGAGAATTGAGAATTTTGGGGCTACGCCGTTATTAAATACAAATAAAAACAACTACATTCGTTCATTTGTACCAGTGGTTAGCAAGGCACTGTGTCAGTTAGTTATTAAAAATGAAACAATAAAGTAATTTGTAGCGAAGCTAACCTTCTTTGAAAAGAAGGGGGACCATTCGTAACATAAACTATTTTTATTAATAATTTTCAAGGCGTGCAGACAGTTTGTTTTTATAACAAATTAAAAACGGAATGGTGGAAAATTGATTTTTTAATGCACGTAAGTGCAAGGCGATAAACTTTTAATGAATAATGAAGTCGCTTACGCTGATCAATGATGAAGAATGAATAATTTTGGGGCTACGCCGATTATAAAGGTATAAAAATAATATAATGCCAACGCAGTTCCTTAATTATTCATTATTCACTATTCATCATTCATTAAATTTCAACTATTATCCGTACGCTGAAGCGTATTCTGATATCAATTCTCCACCATCGCAAGCGATGGTCCCCCTCCTTTTCAAAGGAGGTAAAAGTAAAAAACAACTACATTCATTCATTTAAAGTAAAAATGAATGAATGTAGTTTTTGTTATTCATATTCAATTACAATCAAACGCGAAGCGTTTCCGAAATTCTCAATTCTCAACTCTCAATTCTCAATTTTTCTTACTTTAACCACGCCGTTAAGTTCTGCTACTGCATTAACAACTTCAGTTGCATTACCGTCAACGACAAAGAGTGAATATTTAAACTCCCCTTTTGTACCAGATTTGAATGCTTTAACAGTAACACCTTTTTCCGTGAACACAGAAAGAATGTCATTTGTGTTTAAATCTGCTTTATGAATTACAGAAATTCTCTCTCCCTCGTCATCTAAAATTACATTCGGGAAGTTAACAGAATTTTTAATATTACCCTTTTCTAAAAACTCTTTCATCTGCACTGCTGCCATATAAGCGCAGTTTTCTTCTGACTCAGGAGTTGAAGCGCCAAGGTGTGGCAAAGCTACAACGTTTTCTACACCAATAACATCGTCTGTCGGGAAGTCTGTTACGTATGAGGAAACTTTTCCACTTTCAAGCGCTTTTAATAAATCCGCAGAGTTCACAAGCTCACCACGTGCGAAGTTTAATATTCTTACTCCGTCTTTCATTTTTGCAATAGTGCTTTCATTTATGCTACCCTTTGTATCTGCAGTTGCAGGAATGTGGAGTGAAATATAATCGGCATTTTCATAAATATCTTCTACGCTACCTACTAACTGAACCTGTGAATTAAGTTGTGCCTTTGCTTCATCACTTAAAAATGCATCGAAGCCTATTACCTTCATACCTAAAGCAATAGCAGAATCTGCCACAAGGCGACCAATAGCACCAAGACCGATAAGACCTAAGGTTTTACCACTGATTTCTGGTCCAGCGAATTGTGATTTACCCTTTTCTACGAGCTTACCAACATTTTCGCCCTCGCCTTTTAAGCCTTTGCACCAGTCGTAAGCAGCCATAACCTTTCTTGAAGAAACCATAAGACCACAAACAACAAGCTCTTTAACGGCATTAGCATTAGCACCTGGTGTGTTAAATACAACAACGCCCTTACCTGCACAATCTGCTACAGGAATATTGTTAACACCAGCACCAGCTCTTGCTACTGCTAAAGTATCTTTTGAAAATTCATACTCGTGCATTGAAGCAGAACGAACTATAATACCCTGTGGATTTTCACATTCTTCAAGTATGTTGTAGCTTGAGTCAAATTCTTTAAGACCGATTTTTGAAATTTTATTTAAAGTTAAAATATCCATATTAGCCATTTTCCTTTTCAAATTTTTCCATAAATGCAACAAGTGCCTTTACACCATCTATTGGCATAGCGTTATAAATTGATGCTCTCATACCACCAACAGTTCTGTGACCTTTAAGGTTAACTAAACCTGCAGCTGTTGCTTCTTTTACAAATTTAGCATCTAACTCTTCATTACCTGTAACAAAAGGAACGTTCATAAGCGAACGGTCTTCCTTTTTAACTGTACCTTTGAAGAGCTTGCTATTGTCAAGGAAGTCATAAAGCATTTTTGCTTTTGCTTCATTTAACTCTTTCATTTTCTCGAGTCCGCCGAGGTTTTTAATCCACTCTAAAACTAATTTGCAGATATATATTGTATAGCAAGGTGGTGTGTTATAAAGTGAATCATTATCAGCGTGAATCTGGTAATTTAACATTGTTGGTGTAATGTCACGAGCTTTACCTAATAAATCCTCACGGATAATTGCAATAGTAAGACCTGCTGGAGCAACATTCTTTTGTGCACCGCCATAAACCATAGCAAATTTTGATACATCAAGTGGTTCAGATAAGAAACAGCTTGAAATATCTGCAATGAGAGGAATGTCACCAGTATCTGGTAATTCTTTATAAACTGTGCCGTAAATTGTGTTATTCATACAAATATATACGTAGTCCGCATCAGCACGAAAATCTGCTTTTGTAGTTTTTGGAATGTATGTGTAAACTTCATCTTCTGAAGAAGCAACTGCTTTTACGTCACCATATTTTTTAGCTTCACTGAATGCCTTTTTCGCCCATTGACCAGTTATAATAAAATCTGCTTTATTAGAGCCATTCATAAAGTTTAATGGAATTGCAGCGAACTGTGTTGAAGCGCCGCCCTGTAAAAATAAAACCTTATAATTATCTGGAATGTTCATAAGCTCTCTTAAAAGTGACTCGGCACCTTTTATAATACTATCATACACTTTTGAACGGTGTGACATTTCCATTACAGATTGACCGCTACCCTCGTAGTCGACCATTTCTGCTGCTGCTTTTTTTAACACTTCTTCAGGTAACATTGAAGGACCTGCTGAAAAATTATAAACTCTACTCATATAAAATACCCCTATCTTTATTTTAAATATGCAATATTATACATCCCAATACACGTAATTGTCAATACCTAAATGTATTTTTTATCACACAATATGCATATTTTTGCATATTTTTACACAACTTGTTTTTTAACGTTAAATGTTGTATTATATATAGGTATGATTAAAAACTATAAATAATTCTTATATAGGGGTATTTTTAAATGTTTAAACCTGAACTTCTTTCACCTGCTGGTGATATGAATTGTCTTAAAACTGCAATAAAATTCGGTGCAGATGCTGTTTACGTTGGTGGTCCACTTTTACAGTTAAGAGCCGACAAAGCAGCATTTACAGAAGAAAAACTTATAGAGGCGGTTAACTACACTCACGAGCACAACAAAAAACTTTATGTTACAGTTAACAGCTTTACTAAAAATAATGAAATTGAGCCACTTAAAGACTACGCTAAAATGCTTTATGAGATTGGTGCTGATGCAGTAATTGTTTCTGACCTTGGTGCAGTTGCAACTATTAAAAAGAGCGCCCCAGATTTAGATGTTCACATAAGCACACAGGCTAACTGCTGTAACTACGCAGCGGCAAATGCTTACTATGAGATGGGCGCTTCAAGAGTTGTTTTAGCACGTGAAATGACTATTGAAGAAATAGGCGAATTACACCAGAAAATCCCAAAAGAATTAGAATTAGAAGCATTTGTTCATGGCGCTATGTGTATGGCGTATTCTGGCAGATGTCTTATTTCTTCATTTTTAAATGACAGAAGTGGTAACCGTGGCGAATGCACTCAGCCTTGCCGTTGGAGTTATTATTTAATGGAAAGAAACAGACCTAACGAATTTTACAAGGTTGAAGAATACCCAGACCACACCGCCATTTTGAGTTCGCACGATATGAAAGCAGTTTCATTCTTAGATGAATTAAAGAATGCTGGTATTGACTCATTTAAAATTGAAGGCAGAATGAAAACTGAATATTATGTAGCTCACGTTGTTAATGCTTACAGACGTGCTATTGATAAAACTGCACCTATGGAGCTTATTGAAAGAGAATTAGAAGCAGTTAGTCACAGACCATATAACTCAGGTTTTTATTATGGCAATTTAGTTCACAACCATTTTAACGATGGTCTTTACCATCAAGACTGCACGTTTGCTGGTGTTGCTTTAGAAGATTCAAAGGACGGAAAAGTTTTAATAGAACAACGTAACTTCTTTAAAAAAGGTGACCAATTAGAGCTTGTTACTCCACTTTCATTGGGCACATCATTCATAGTAGAGGCAATAGAAACAGAAGACGGATTGGAATTAGAAACTGCTTGTCACCCACAACAAATTTTATATATTTCTTGTGGCGACACAGAGGTTAAATGTGGCGACATTTTAAGAGTGAGAAAAGAAAATGTATAAATCAGAAATTTTAGCACCAGTCGGCTCCGAGGAGCAATTATTAGCAGCAGTAAGAAGTGGTGCAAATGCAGTTTATCTTGGAACAAAAAATTTTAACGCAAGACGAAATGCAGATAATTTCGATAACATCAACTTAACCGAAGCGGTTAAATATTGTCATTCGTATAACGTTAAAGTTTACGTTACTTTAAATACAATAGTTTTTGATAAAGAATTACAAGAGCTTTATGACACTATAAAAGAAATTGCAGAATCAGATGCAGATGCGGTAATTGTTCAGGATTTTGCAACTGTAAAAGCAGTTAAAAAAATCTGTCCCTCACTCCCCTTACACGCTTCAACTCAGATGGCTGTTCATAATGTAAGTGGTGTAAAAGTTTTAGAAAATCTCGGTTTTTCAAGAGTAGTGCTCGCTCGTGAGCTTTCATTTAAAGAGATAGAAAAAATAGTAAAAAGCACCACTCTCGAAACAGAAATTTTCGTTCACGGTGCTCATTGTATGTCCGTTTCTGGTAACTGCTACATTTCTGCTTTTTTAGGTGAGAGAAGTGGCAACCGTGGGCTTTGTGCTCAACCTTGTAGATTAGACTGGAAAGTAGATAACAAAAATTTTGCACTTTCTTTAAAGGATATGTCTTATATTGACCATCTTAAAGAATTAGAAGCAATAGGCGTTACATCTTTAAAAATCGAAGGCAGAATGAAACGACCAGAATACGTAGCATCTGCCGTAACCGGCTGTAAAAACGCTTTAAACAATAAAGACTACAACAAAGATTTATTAAAAGCAGTATTTTCAAGAAGTGGTTTTACAGACGGCTATTTGATGGATAAAAGAAATAGCGATATGTTCGGTTACAGAAGTAAAGACGACGTTATTTCTGCAACAAATGACGTTTTTAAAGAATTGCAGAATTTATACAAAAACGACACACCTGTTACTCCAGTTGATATGATTTTCACCGTTACAAAGGAAAGTACAATTTTAGAAGTAACTGCAAATGGTGTAACTGTAACTGCTATTACAGATGGTGGCGAAGTACCAATTAAAAACGCTCTTTCTTTTGAAATGGCTGAAAAAAATCTTAAAAAGCTCGGTGGCACACCATATTTTTTAAACGATTTAAAATTTAATAATCCAGAGAATTTAACATTATCACTTTCTGTAATTAATGCTTTAAGACGTGAATGTGTTGAGAAGTTAGATTTAGAATTAAATTCTTGCGACAGAGAAGTTTTTGACGTTGCATTAGAATTCAAAGAAAACAATAAAAAGAAAACCCCGACATTAAGAGCAAGGTTTTCTGAATTTAGACAATATTCACCCGATTTTGACTGTTGCGAATACCTTATATTCCCTATAAAAGAAGTTTTAAGTCACAAAGAAGATTTAGAAGAAATCAAAGAGAAGGTTATAATTGAATTACCCGACTTGATTTATCCGTTTTATGAAGAAAAGATTTCAAGTAACTTACAAGAATTAAAATCTTTCGGCTTCAAAAATGCTATTAGTGGCAATATTGGTGGTATTGAAATTATAAAAAAAGCAGGACTTAACGCTTTTGGTGGTCACACGCTTAATATTGCAAACTCACAGGCAATAGAATTCTACGAAACACAAGATGTAAAGGATTTAACCTTGTCAGTTGAACTTTCAAGCAAAGCCATTGATAACATTAATTCAAACACCAAAATCGGCGCTTACTGTTACGGCAATTTACCACTTATGTTTTTCAGAAACTGCCCGTTAAAACAAAAGGATGGTTGCGGTAATTGCAACGGCAAACGAAGAATTACAGACAGAAAAAACATTGAGTTCCAAGTTTTGTGTCACGATAAAATGTACTCAGTTTTACACAACTCCGTTCCGCTCTATATATGTGACAAAATTAATCTTAATTGCGATTTTGTTACTATGTATTTCTCAAATGAAGGTAAAGAGGAATGTAAAGAGATTTTGAGTTTATGTAAGAATAAACAACCAGCGCCTTTTAAGAAGACGGCGGGACTTTATTTGAGAGAAGTTTTGTAGTTCAGCTGTTAGGTATTAGGTATAAAATAAATTCTATCATTTTTAGTTTATCAAAAACTTCAAATGATAGAATTTTTTCTTATATTAGTTTACCTAGTTCCTAGTTCCTAATTCCTAATTCCTATTTCCTAATTCCTAATTCCTAATCATCTCACTAAACTCATCTTCACTAATAACCTTAACGCCCAATTCATTCGCTTTTCTAAGTTTGCTACCAGCATCTTCGCCTGCTAAGACTACACTTGTTTTCTTTGAAACAGAGCTTGAAGTTTTACCGCCGAATTTTTCTATAATTTCACTTGCTTCCGTTCTTGTGAATTGAGAGAGTGTACCAGTTAAAACAAAGGTCTGACCAGCAAATCTCAAATCTTCGGTTTTAGAAAGATTTTCCATATTAACGCCGACTGCTTTGAGTTCTTCAATAAGCTCACGTGTCCCCTCAAGTGAAATTGTATCTGTAAAGGTTTTTGCCATTACATCGCCAAAACCATCAATTGTGAGCACATCTTCGAGTGTTGCATTGAGAAGATTATCCATATTATTGAAGCGCTTACTTAAAAGCTTCGCAGCCTTTTGACCTATGTGACGAATACCTAAAGCAAATATAACTCTGTATAAATCATTCTGTTTAGAATTCTCAATAGCAGTTAAAAGATTATTGGCACTCTTTTCGCCCATTCTGTCTAAAGAAGCAATATCCTGTGCTTGCAAATGATAAATGTCAGAAGCTTTTTCTATGAGCTTTTCATTTACAAGAACTTCTAAAACTGCATCGCCAAGCCCTTCAATATCCATTGCATCTCTTGAACAGAAATGTATAAGTTTTCTTAAAAGTTGCGCTGGGCAATCTGGGTTAAGGCAACGAATTGCCGCTTCACCCTCTTCACGAACAACCTTACTGTTACAAGCAGGGCAATTTGGGGGCAAGGTATATTCAGGATTTTCGTTGTTATGCTTTGCAACTGTTACAACCTCAGGGATAATATCCCCCGCTTTTCTTACAACAATTGTGTCACCAATTGCAATTCGCTTTTCTTTAATAAAATCTGCATTATGAAGTGTCGCTCTACTAACAGTAGTACCAGCAAGTGTAATCGGCTCAAAAACTGCAGTTGGTGTAAGCACACCAGTTCTACCAACCTGAACGTCAACTGAAAGAAGCTTTGTTTCTTTTTCTTCTGGTGGGTATTTAAAAGCAACTGCCCACTTAGGATATTTTGCAGTGCTACCAAGAGTTTTTCTCTCACTAAAATCGTTAACTTTAATAACTGCACCATCTATGTCAAATGGCAAGCTACCACGATTGTCGCCGATATTTTTAATTTTTTCAATACATTCGTTAACATTCTTACAAAGAGCGTAACCAGGTACAACACTAAAGCCCAATTCTTTTAAATATTCGAGTGATTCATAATGAGTTTTTAACTCTTTGCCACCTTCAATCTGCTGAATATTAAAAATAAAAATATCAAGCTTTCTACCAGCAGTGGCTTTTGCATCCTTTTGTCTTAATGAACCTGATGCTGCATTTCTTGGATTTTTAAAAGGCTTTTCGTCATTTAATTCTTGCTTTTCAACCAATTCATTAAAAGATTCATGTGACATATATACTTCACCACGAACTTCGATAAATGGAATTTTCTCTTTTAATGTAAGTGGCACAGAGCGAATTGTTTTAACATTCGCAGTAACGTCTTCACCAACAAGACCATCACCACGTGTAGATGCTCTGACTAAAACGCCGTCACGATATTCTAAAGAGCAAGAAAGACCATCTATTTTTGGCTCAACTGTATACTCAGCATTCGGGAAAACTGCCGTAACACGTTTCTGGAAATCAAAAAGTTCTTCATCAGAAAAAGCATCCTGCAAACTCTCCATTGGTACTGTGTGAGTAACACTTGTAAATAAATTCTCGTCACTTCTGCCACCTACTCTGTGAGTTGGTGAATTTTCTTTTAAAAGCTCTGGGAATTCATCTTCAAGATGTGACAATTCTCTCATCATCATATCGTAATCGTAGTCAGAAACGTCACTCTCGTTACCCATATAATATTTTTCAATACAATCGTTAAGAATAGCAGTTAATTCTTCTACTCTCTTTTTAGCCTGTTCAAAATCCATAATATACTCCAAAAAGTAAAATTCAATATCTTGTTTATTATACCATAAAACAAAACATTTTAAAAGTATTTTCACATAAAAAAGCCACGCACCCAGGCTATTGCCCAAGTGCGTGTGTTTTGGCTTTAAATAAATATGAATATAGAATATATGTAAACATCTATAAAGGGGAAATAGATGTTATGGGTATCGTTGAGTTAACTCAACTAACCTTGGAATAAAAAGAATTATTGAAGGTTGTTGAGAACAGCGTTTAACTCAATGATTTTTGCAAGCTTTCTGAATGAAAAGCCTTTTTCACTTTCGATTTCTTCTAAAAGTTGATTTTTGATTTCGTTTAAGTTCATCATTGTGTTTAACTCCTTTGTTTTGTTTGGTTTGTTTAACTTACGGGTAGATTATAGCACATTTTTCACAAATGTCAAGTTATTTTGCACAACTTGAAAACTCTGTATTTGTGCAATATGACGAAAATAGTGTATTTTGGCGAAAATTGACGGTTTGTTACCCGTTTGAATAAAACCACCAAACAAAGTCTATTGTTTTTGTGCAAAATCAACAAACAAACACTGTTGCCAAACCCATATTCCCCTACTCGTAAGTAGTATTATTCATCATTTGTCAAAAAAGTTTGTATATTTTTTCTTAAATTTTTTCACATTTATTGCTATAAAAACAAAAATATATTATAATGTATTCATATTTAATCTGTGGGGTGACAATATGAAGCAAATATCTTTTGAAAATATTGATTTAGGTGGTTTTTGGGAAGCAAAGCAAACCACAAACAGAGATGTAACTATGCCTGTAATCTACAAGCAATTTTATGATTCCGGCAGAGTTACTGCCTTTGCGTGTGACTGGAAGCCCGGCGACGAGAAGAAGCCTCACATTTTCTGGGATTCTGACATAGCAAAATGGATTGAGGGTGTAGCATATTCTCTCATTAATGCACCAGATGAAAATCTTGAAGAAGTTATTGATATAATAGTCGACTGGATTCACGATAATCAATTTTTAGATGGTTACTTCAATATTTACCACACAGTTTGCGACCCTACAAGGCGTTTTACAAATCGTGATGCTCACGAGCTTTACTGTGCAGGTCACTTAATAGAAGCTGCTATCGCCTACCACAAAGCAACTGGCAAATCTAAATTTTTAAGATGTATGGAAAAATACGTGCTTCATATTAAAGACGTATTTATGGATAAATATGAGGCAGCATTTGCAACACCTGGTCACGAAGAAATTGAACTTGCTTTAATTAAGCTTTGGGAATACACTGAAAAGCTTGAATATTTAAAATTAGCCCGTTACTTTGTTAATTTAAGAGGTAACAACGAAAAAGACAGACCTATTTATAACCATACCGATTTCAAATATGAACAAAGTCACGAGCCTGTAAGAGATATGAGAGAAGCAGTAGGTCACTCTGTCAGAGCTGAGTACCTTTACTGCGCTATGGCCGACCTTGCAAGAATTGACAATGACGAGGAATTAAAAACTGCTTGCAAAGCACTTTTTAAAGATATTGCAACTAAAAAGATGTATATTACAGGTGGCGTTGGCTCTGGTATAATCGGCGAATGCTTTACTGAAGAATATGATTTACCAAATCAGTTTGCTTACTCTGAAAGCTGTGCTGGAATTGGTCTTGCTCTTTTTGCCAAAAGAATGAATTTAATTGACATCAACTCAATTTATGATGACGTTGCAGAAAGAGCAATTTACAATAACATTTTTGCTTCGTGCTCTATAAGTGGCAGAGAATTTTTCTACACAAATCCACTTGAAATAAACTTAAAAGAGCGTAGACTCACCCACAAATACAGAATGGAAAATCAGAATTACCCTGCTACTGAAAGACAGGCTCTTTTCGATTGCTCCTGCTGTCCTCCGAACTTCACAAGATTTATTGAGTCTTTTGGTGATTTCCTTTATACTGCAAATGAAGATACAATTTTCATTCACCACTATGCAAAATCTGCGGCGGCATTTGATGGAATTAAAATTAAACAGACAACCGATTACCCATTAAATGGTAAAATTAAAATTACTGTTTCAGGTAAATGCACTGGCAAACAAATTGCTTTGAGAATTCCTGGTTGGTGTCAGAAATTCACTGTAAAAGCAGACGGCACTCAGGTTAAACAAAAACCACAAAACGGATTTATTTTTATTAAATGTGAAAACAAAAAACTCGTAATAGAGTTAGATTTAGAAATGAAAGCCGTTTTAAATGAAGCAAATCCGTTAATCGACCAGAATTTTGGCAGAGTTGCTGTGTCTTATGGTCCGTTTATTTACTGTCTTGAAGATATTGACACAGATTATAGAATTTCAGAAATTTCACTTTCTAAAAATCTTAATGCGACAATTAAGTACGTTGAATTCTTCAAAGCAAATATTATGGAAGTAGATGCCTTTGTAATAGAAAATTTCGAGGGACTTTACAGACCGTTAGACAACAAGAAAACGCCTATTCGCTTAATGCTTGTGCCATATTACACATTCGCAAACCGTGGTGAAGCAGATATGGCAGTGTGGTTGAAGCTTGCAAGATAAAAATTTTTCTCGGTAACACTTAGTGCTACCGAGAATTTTTTTAATCTTTATTTATAACCTTCTTCTGCCAGCTTCTTTTATTACATTCAGGGCATTTCATATAGCGAGTACGGTTAATATGCATAGCATAAAACACACTTTTATATGTCGGAACATATTTATGGTGGCAATGCTTACATTCATAAAAACCAGCTATCTGCTCAATTTTAAGCATAAACGGAGCCGCAACAACAATCGGTGCAAAGCCTATTAAAATAAGCAAAACTCTAAGCCACTCTTCCATTTGTACATAAGAAGCAATTATTGTTAAAGATAGCATTATGATTATGCAAACCACGCCCATTAAAATCTCAACTTTGAGTAAAAGCTTATCATTTTTTTCTTTTTCTTTTACCATTTCGAGTATAATTTTTTCTGAATTTTCGTTGTAGTTATTCATACTGACAACCTCCCCTGATAATAAATCGTTTACTGTGATTTTAAGTTCCTTGCATAAGTCGAGCATTAAAGAAGAATCTGGCATTGCTCTGCCATTTTCCCATTTAGAAACAGCTCTGTCGGTAATGCCCAACTTTTCTGCTAACCCACTTTGAGTCAGATTATTTTTATTTCGGCATTCTTTAATAAATTGTCCGATTTTAACTTGGTCCATTTCGTGCCCTCCTTTCACCTTTATTGTAGCAAAGACTACATTAAAAGTATACAAACCGCTGGTTGAGTGGGGAGTTTTTTATTATTCTCTACCAGAAGTTGATGTTAGATGTTAGATGTTAGATGTTAGATGTTGGGTGTTGGGTGTTGGTTTATAGGTACTGACCTTTGTCGCCCGCTTATTAGGTGTTAGTTATTATAATTATATCACAAAATTAAAAACTTTACTAATTAATTATTCTTTTCACAAAAAACATCTTAAAATACTTGATTTTGCAAAAAGTATAATGTATAATTCTATTGTTTTAAAGCATAGTTTTCAAGCGTGCAACATTAATTTACAACTTAATATCGAGATGTGGCTCAGTTTGGTAGCTTGAGTGTAACCGCGCCTGTGGCGGATGCAGGGAACACGAAAGGCGTCAGTGGTCAAAATTGTGCGAAACGAAAAGCGAGCAAACAATTTTGGGTACCACAAGGGGTCATTTCGATAAATTTTATCATATAATGCACTTTCAAGCGTGCAACATTAATTTACAACTTAATATCGGGGTGTGGCTCAGTTTGGTAGAGCGTCTGGTTCGGGACCAGAAGGTCGGGTGTTCGAATCACCTCACTCCGACCAAATGAAAACAGGTAGTTTATACTATCTGTTTTTTATTTTACTCAATTAACCTTATTGGTGATTTGAACACCCCTCGCCGAAGGCGAACACAATCGGTTGTTCACAAAGCGAGCGCAAGGCAGAGCCTTGCGAATCACCTCACTCCGGCAAAAAATAAAGGTATGTACTAAAAAGTACATACCTTTATTTTTATCGTGTTACAGCCTTTGTTGCTGAGCTTACAATACCAGTTTTGCTCTTGACTGCTTTAATCTTATATTTATATTGCACACCTGCTACTGCGGTTGTATCTGTGTAGGTTTTTGTTTTGCCGTTTGGTGTTGCAATTTCTTTGTATCCGCTCCATACACCATTCTGTAATTCTGAACGATATACTCTGTATTTGCTTGCACCCTTAGCGCTCCAGTTAACAACAATACCATTTGTTGCAGTTGCAACTGTTACCTTTGGCTTTGTTAAGTAATAAATTGGTTTTGTCTGTACCTTATCACAAACCACGCTACCTCTTACGGCTTTTACACAATACTTATATTTTTTACCGCTTTTTACATTTGTATCAGTCCATGATTTTGTTGTACCTTTTACAGTTTTCACCTTTTTATAAGAGTTGTATTTTTTTGTACTCTCATTATATTCTGCACGGTAAATTCTGTAGTTTTCAGCACTTACAACTGTTTCTGCCCACTTAACCTTAATACCATTTGATTTAAGGTGAATGGTTGGTGTTGGCGAAATCTTGAACGTAACTATTGAAGACGCCGCTGAATTCTTTGTTACCTTACCATTAACAGCCTTTACAAGATACATATATTGTGTGCCAAGCTTTGCTGTAGAGTCAACGTACTCTGTACCTTTTACCTCTACCTTATTTATCTTTTTCCACTTTGCATCCCATTTACCTGTTGACGGATGATAAGTCTTTCTGTAAATTTTATATTTAGCAGCATAAGGTACTGCGCCCCAGGTAAACTTAACACCACCTGTTGTAGATGTTATTGATGTAATTACAGGAGCCACAAGCACTAACTTAGCAATTACCTGTTGTGAAACTGTTACTGTACCACACACAGAGCATTTTTTACCTTCTGTAAGACCTGTAGAAGTTAATGTTGGTGCTACTTTTGGAATTATTACTTCTGTGTGACCTTTTTTAGCAATTGTTTGTTGTGCTTTTGTTGCACCATTACAACGGCTACAATGTGAGCCTTCTGTAAGACCTGTAGCAGTACAGGTTGCTTCTACAGCTTTGTCAATTACTATATCGTGACCTAATTTTGCGATTTCTTTATATGTTGTGTAATCACATCTTGAGCAAGTATCGTAAGCATACCAGCCAATAGCTTCACAAGTTGCAGATTTTGCAGAATGTGATACTTTATCGTGACCTAACGTTGCAACAGGTTTTGTGTAAGTATAACCACATTCACAAGTAAATGTTTCTACGCCTTCTTCTGTGCAAGTAGGTGCAGTTGTAACTTTACTTGTAGGATTATGTGTTGCAGATAATACCTCTTCGCAAACGTCACAAATTGTGTGAGCTTTTTCTGTACCACCTTTTACTGATGTATGACCATTTTCTTTGATTTCTTTTGAATTTTGTGTTTCTTCACAATATTTACAATGCTGAGATTCGCTACCCTTCTCAGTACAAGTAGGTTCTACATCTACTGTGTAATTTTCATTGAATGTATGAGTAGAAGAACCATAGTGAATTCTCGCATTTGTACCTAAAGCATCACCAATAGTTTTTTGTGAATCTTCTGTTCCCTCAAAGAAAATGTATTTTAAGTTAGAACAACCAGCAAATGCCCCGTCGGATATCTCTGTAACAGTTTCAGGGAGTTCTAATTCTGCGAGAGAATCACAACCTTCAAATACAGCGTCTCTTATAACCTCTACACCATCACTCAATTTAACATTCTCGAGTGAAGTACACATTGAAAATGCATACGCAGAAATTTCTGTTGCATTTACTTCAACAGTTTTAAGAGCCGTACAATTATTAAATGCAAATTCACCGACAGAATCAATATTATCTATAGTTACGGTTTCAAGTGAAGAGCAAGCAAGGAATGCTTGAGCATTAATTTCGCCACCAAAAACAGTAACACTTTTAAGAGTATGGCAACTCTTAAAAGACTCTGAACCTAAAACGCTATCTTCAGCAACTAATGTTTTTATATAAGAATCACCATAAAACATTTTATCAGGTATTTTTGTTTCTAAAAGTGTAAGTTTATCTATAGTGTTATTAGCAAATATATTTTTACCATTCAGCTCACAGTTTTCGAGCGTTAACTCTGTAATACCACAACTTCTAAATGCGTCTGTGCCGATAATAACACCTGAAAGTGATACACTACCGTGCTCTCCCGAATCATTAAATGCACATTCACCAATACTTGTAATATTTTCAGTTATAGGAAGTTTTTTAAGAGATTTACAACAAGCAAAGGCTTCTTTTGGAATCTCAGTAATCTTATTACTTAAAGTAACTGTTTCTAATTTACCGCAATCATAAAAAGCCATTTCGCCTAAAGAAACTACTGAATCAGGAATTTCTACCGATGTAAGAGATGTGCAATTAGAAAAAGCATTATTACCAATTTTTGTTACAGACTTACCGTTAAACTTATTAGGAATTGTAAGAGCACCTGAGATTGATTTATCACAATCTGTTACAGAATAACTTTCACCATCTTCATTAATAGAAAAAGTTAATTTTCCTAATTCACCTGAACCACCTACATAAGTGATATATTCAATATTATTTTCTGATGCATAGTCATAAGCGTTAGAATTTTCTTCCACTAACAAAGTCACTTTTGGGCAATCAGAAAAAGCATTATCACCAATTGTTGTTTCAATACCAGGGATTGTTACTGATGTAAGTTCAGAGCAACCATAAAAAGCATAATCATCAATTGTTGTTACACGCTCAGGAATTGTTACTGATGTAAGTTCAGAGCAACCATAAAAAGCAGACTCACCAATTGTTGTTACACTTTCCCCTATTGTTACTGATGTAAGTTCAGTACAATCTTTAAAAGCATCTTCACCAATTGTTGTTACACTTTCTGGAACAGTATAACTTTTCGCATTTTGGCCTGTTGGATAACAAATTAATTCGGTTTTATCTTTATTAAAAAGAACGCCGTCTTCACTTGAATATTTAGTATTTGCATCATCTACACTTATCGATGCAAGTTGAGAACAACCATCAAAAGCATAACTACCAATTGCTGTTACACTTTCTGGAATTGTTACTGATAGAAGTGACATACAATTCGAAAAAGCATTTTTACCAATTTCTGTTACAGGCTTACCATTGTAAGTCGCAGGTATTTTGAGTGCACCTGAGATTTGTGTATCACAGAAAGTTACAGAATACGCTATAACCTCGTTATTATCATTACGTATTTCTGTAAAAGTCAATTTTTCAATCTGATCAGTTTCCTCTTTTGTAATACATCCATTGAAAATATATGGTATGCTATTTGTTTTAGCGTAATTATGAGCATAAGAACCGGGTTCAACTATTAAATTTACATTTTGGCTACCCGCAAAAGCATAATCGCCAATTGTTGTTACACTCACAGGTATTGTTACTGTAAAAATTTCTCCACGGGATGAAAAGGCATAATTAGAAATACTGGTTACACCGGAAGGTACTTCGTAGTCACCTACTTTACCTGCAGGGCAACAAATCAATTCTGTTTTTCCTTCATTAAAAAGAACACCGTCTTCACTTGAGTATGTAGTATTACCTTCATCTACATTTATTTCAGTAAGTCTGGTGCAATTGCAAAATGCACCATCACCAATTACTCTTACATTCTGAGGAATAGTGATCGTCATAAGCATTGTGCAGGAGTTAAAAGCATGTTCACCAATTGTTTCTACACTCTCTGGAATTGTTATTTCTTTAAGCGCGATACATTCTTTAAAAACATCATTTCCGATTGATATTACACCCTCAGAGATTCTTACATTACTAAGCGATTTACAGCCACTAAAAGCGTTATCTCCGATTATTTTTACACTACCCGGGATTATTACTGATGTAAGAGATACACATCCGCAAAAAGTACCAATACCAATTGAGGTAACGCCATCCTTTATATCAATACCCCTTATAGATTCGCGATAAGCTTCCCATGGTGCTTCCCCGATTGTATAACCAGCTAAATCACCTGTACCTGTAATTGTTAAAATTGATAATGTTTCATCATTTTCATCACCAGGAGCATCATCAGTAGCATCACAGAACCACACAACCTTGTCGTTTTCAGTATTACCACAATGCTTACCACCGCAAGCAACACAAACACGGTCAGTTATAATTTCGTGGGCACAAGCGTTGTCGCAATTTGCAACTGTACATTTACCTTTACCATTTTCGTAGGTGTGAGGTGCAAAGTCACCATATTCACCACAAACTGAACATACTGCTTTTGATATGCAAGTTGCTGTTTTTGTGGTATAATGTACTATTTTAAGTGTGCTTTCTGCAAATGAATATATAGAACCATCCCAATTACAAGGTACGTTTACAGTTGCAAGTTTAGTGCAATTACTAAAAGCCAATTCACCAATACTTGTTACACTACTTGGGATTGTTACACTTGTAAGAGAAGTGCAACCATAAAAAGCAGAATCACCAATTGTTGTTACACTGTCCGGGATTTCTATTGCTGTAAGGGATGTGCAAGTATCAAAAGCATTATTGCCAATTGTTGTTACACTTTCCCCGATTGTTACTGATTCAAGGGATCTGCAAGATAAAAACGCCTTATCACCAATTGTTGTTACACCATCTGGAATAGTATAACTTGTCGCATCTTTGCCTACCGGGTAACAAATCAGTTGGGTTTTAGCTTCATTAAAAAGAACACCTTCAACACTTGAATAATTTTTATTAGCATCATCTACGGTTATTGTCGTAAGTGATGTGCAACCTCTAAAAGCATTACTACCAATTGTTGTTACACTGTTTGGAATTTCTATTGTTGCAAGTGCTGTGCAACCTCTAAAAGCATCATCACAAATTGTTGTTACACCACTTCCGATAACAACTGTTGTTATTTCATTTTTCAAGTTATTCCATGGTACAGTGGTAGTCATAGCACCTGTGCCATTTATGTATAAATTGCCTTCGTCATAAAACCACACAACTGTGTCGCTTTCGGTTGCGCCACATTTACCGCCTTCACACACTGTGCAATTATTATTTTCGATTGTGTGTCTTTCAATATTTACTGCTACCCCAGCTTTAAAAGTGTATAATGGGTTTTCATTCCAACTACAAGGTACGTTTACAGTTGCAAGTGATGTGCAATCAACAAAAGCAAATTCACCAATACTTGTTACACTACTTGGAATTGTTACTGTTGTAAGTGCTGTGCAATTATCAAAAGCATACTTACCAATTGTTGTTACACCTTTTTCAATAACAATGGTTTTTATATTATTTCTATGGTTTTTATGCCACGGTGCAAAAATATTATCATTATTATAATTCGCCATAGCACCTGTGCCATTTATGTACAATGTACCTTCGTTGTAAACCCAAGTAACTGTGTCGCTTTCGGTTTTACCACATTTACTGCCTTTACACACTGTACAATTATTATTTTCAATTATGTGTCTTTCAATATTTACTTTTACCCCATCTTCAAAAGTGTATAATGGTTTTTCATTCCAACTACAAGGTACGTTTACAGTTGTAAGAGCCGTGCAATTATAAAAAGCATAAGAGCCAATTGTTGTTACACTGTCTGGAATTTCTACTGTTTTAAGTGCTGTGCAATTATAAAAAGTAGCACCTTCAATTGTTGTTACACTGTCCGAGATTTTTATTGCTGTAAGGGAAGTGCAACCCTTAAAAGCATTAATACCAATTGTTGTTACACTGTTCGGGATTTCTATTGTTGTAAGGGAAGTGCAACCATTAAAAGCATCACTACCAATTGTTGTTACACTGTTTGGAATTTCTATTGTTGCAAGTGCTGTGCAATTTTTAAAAGCAGAATCGCAAATTGTTGTTACACCATTATTGATAACAACTGTTTTTATTTCACTTTTGTAGTTCTTCCATGGTGCAGTGGTAGTCATAGCACCTGTGCCATTTATGTACAATGTACCTTCATCGTAAAACCAAGTAACTGTGTCGCTTTCGGTTGCGCCACATTTACCGCCTTCACACACTGTACAAGTGTTATTTTCGAGTGTGTGTCTTTCAATATTTACTGCTACCCCATCTTCAAAAGTGTATAATGGTTTTTCATTCCAACTACAAGGTGCGTTTACTGTTGTAAGGGCTGTGCAACCATCAAAAGCATAAGAGTAAATTGTTGTTACACTGTCCCCGATTGTTACTGAAGTAAGTTTAGTACAACCACTAAAAACAGAACTACCAATTGTTGTTACATTGTCCGGGATTTCTATTGTTGTAAGGGAAGTGCAACCACTAAAAGCACCACCATCAATTGTTGTTACACTGTCGGGAATTTTTATTGTTGTAAGGGAAGTGCAATTTTCAAAAGCATCACCACCAATTGTTGTTACACTACTTGGAATTGTTACTGTTGTAAGTGATGTGCAACCTTCAAAAGCATTCATACCAATTGTTGTTACATTGTCTGGAATTTCTATTGTTGTAAGGGCAGTACAACCATAAAAAGCACCACTACCAATTGTTGTTACACTGTCCGGAATTTCTATTGTTGTAAGAGAAGTGCAACGATAAAAAGCTTCTTTACCAATTGTTGTTACACTATCAGGAATTGATATCAACGCAAGTTCGGAGCAAGACTTAAAAGCATAATCACCAATTGTTGTTACACTGTCGGGAATTGATATCAACGGAAGTTCTGAGCAATACGCAAAAGCCTCAGAGCCAATTGAAGTTACACTCCCAGGAATTGTTACTGATGGAAGTGCTGTGCAATAAAAAAATGCACAAGAGCCAATTGTTGTTACGCTCTCAGGAATTGTTACTGAGGTAAGTGCTGTGCAATAATAAAAAGAATTCTTACCAATTGACGTTACACCTTTATTAATTACAATTGTTGCTATTTTACTTTGGTAGCTGTACCACGGCATAGTTTTGTTGGTGAAATCTGCCATTTCACCTTCACCTGAAATTGTTAAGGTCTTTGTGCTTTCGTTATAAAAATAAAAAACTGTGTCGCTTTCAGTTTTACCGCAATAAGTACCGCCACAAACTTCACAAACACCATTAGTTACTGTTTCGTGGTGGCAAACATAAGAACAGTTTGTACAAATAGCAAATTCGTATGTATGACCCGGGCACTCATAACCGCAGGTTTCACACACGCCATCTTTATATGCGTGGTCGGCTATAGTTACTGTTATTTGGTTGTATTCAGAAGAAAATTTATATAAAGGCTTTTCCTGCCATTTACACGGCACTTTAACTTTTGCAATTGATGAAATAACGAAAGCAGCTGTTCCAATTGATGTCACACTCTCAGGTATTTTTACATAGTCAAGATATGAACATAAATAAAATGCTTTTTCACCAATTGTTATTACACCTTCAGGTATTTCCACTGATCCAAGTGAACTACAATTTTCAAAAGCAGAAGCACCAATAGATGTTACACTTTTTGGAATAGTTACTGATGTAAGGAAGCCGCAATAATAAAAAGCAAATTCACCAATTGTTGTTACACCATTTTCAATAACAACCTTTTTTATAGCACTTTTGTTGTTCTTCCAAGGCATATCATTATTATCATAATCCGCCATAGCACCTGTACCACTTATGGTAAGGGTACCATCAACAAGTGACCAGGTAACATCTTCTTCATTGCCTGTCGCACCACAAGTGCCGCTTGTAACTGCCTCTGTCGCCGAAGCAGTAATTGTTACAGGGGCACTAAAGCAGATGCCGACTGCAAGAATTAATGCTAAAAATAAACATAACGTTCTTTTCATAAAAATTTACTCCTTTATGATTTAATCTATATTAAAATCTTATTTTGCTATTTTTTCTAACTGAGCCTTGTTCTTTTCATCAACATATATGCAAAACTCGTTTAATATATTTCGTCCTATTTCTCTGTAATCCATA
>JAZNCY010000209.1:0-2837 GCA_045587825.1 Acutalibacteraceae bacterium | reverse complement strand
AGGTCGTGCATATCTGTTATAGCGTTGAAGCCATATCTGTTTTTTTCAGGGCCTGAATGCACAGCATAATGCTTTGAGCAAGCAGCCGCCTTAAAAAATTCACCATCACCCTGAATACCTTTTACGAATGAAACACCGAGCTGAGCAGTGAGAAATGGGTCTTCACCGAAGGTTTCCTGACCTCTGCCCCAGCGTGGGTCACGGAAAATATTGATGTTAGGTGCCCAGAAGGTAAGACCTTTGAAAATATCACGGTCACCATATTTTATGTGCTTATTATATTTTGCTCGTCCCTCTGTTGAAATTGCATCTGCAACCTCGCCCACAAGGTCCGGGTCAAAGGTAGCTGCCATTGCAATTGCGTGTGGAAACACTGTTGCCGTGCCAGACCTTGCAACGCCGTGTGAACCCTCATTCCACCAGTTATATTCGTTAATTCCGAGCCTTTCAATTGCTGGTGCAGTATATATAAGTTGAGAAATTTTTTCCTCAACCGTCATTTTTGCTACAATCTCTTTTGCTTTACGTCTTGCCTCTGTTTTTGTCATTACAAAAACTCCTTTTGTGTTAATAAACAAAGTATATATCAGTTTTTCAAGAAAAGTCAATACTAACCAAAATAAATTAAGCTTGTTTATTGTGAAAATATATTGAATTAAGAAGATGAAATGCTGTGTCTTTTTCACAAGTAACCTGAATTATTGGCAAACTGAATTATTGTTGCTTTTAGTTTTGAAGAAGTATATAATATGGTTGTAAAATAAATTCTACTCTATTAAACTAAACATCAATTATAAAGCGAGATATATGTAATGAAAGATAAAAACTATTTTTTGAGAAAGGCTCAGGAGAATTTTCCCGAACTTCATTATAGAAACCTTACGCCTGATATAACGAGCTTTACTGGTTCAGATGGGGATTGTGTTCTGCTTGACCTCGGAGAACACGCAGTGGGGCATTTTTCCTTCGCCTTTGATAAAGAGGAGGTTTTTGTTGATGCTCCTGTTCGCTTGAATATAAAATTCGGTGAAGATATGAGAGAAATTAATGATGATTTTTCTCAATACAATGGTATTCTCTCAAAAACGTGGTTGCAGGAGGAGATAATCAATATCGATTTCCCACAAAAAATAACAATGCCCAGAAGATATGCTTGCAGATACATAAAAATAACAGTAGACAGAACAACCCGACCAATAAGACTTTTTGATTTCAGCTTTTGTGCTTCAACAAGTGCAGATATATCTGTGCTGAAGCCTGTAAACACAACAGATGATTTATTGAATAAAATCGACTATGTTTCAACAAACACTCTCAGAGAATGTATGCAGACCTTCTTTGAGGATGGTCCAAAGCGTGATCGTCGTCTTTGGATTGGGGACCTTCGCCTTGAAGCTCTTGCGAATTATTATACATTTAATAACCTTGAAATCGTAAAAAGATGCCTGTATCTTTTTGCTGCGGGGGAATGCAATGCTCTCGGCTTCTTACCATCATTTGTTTATGAAACTCCCTACTACCATTCAGGAGCAACGCATATTGAGGATTATGCACTTTTATATGTTGTAAGTGTATGCGATTACTATGAGCGTACAGGTGATTTGGAGGTTGTGAATAACCTTTTGGGAATTTGCAAATCACAGCTTGAAAGCTTCAGAGCAACTCTTGACGAAAATCTGATTGCAATAAAGCAAAGTGGTTGGTTTGCTTTTATTGACTGGTGTCCAGAGCTTGAATGCCTTATTTCCTTACAGGGTGTATACCTTTATGCACTTGAGCGTTTTGTAGAATTGCTTAAGGCAATCGGCGATGAAGAAGCCGAAGAATATTCTTCTCTTATTTCACAAGTTCGTTGTGCTTCAAAAAAGCATCTTTATGATGAAAAAAATAAAGTGTTCGTAAATGAATTGGATAATGGTCAGCTCAGCGTTCATTCTCAGGTGTGGATGATTTTAGGCGGTGTAATAACTGGCGAGGAAGCAAAAAAACTTCTTCTTTACTGTCTTGATAATAAGAGCTTCAAGCAACCTGTTACACCATATATGCGTCACTATGTTATTGAAGCGATGCTAAAGCTTGATATGAAGGCTGAAGCGGTGAAATACCTGAAAAGATTTTGGGGCGGAATGGTTGAGCTTGGTGCAGATACCTTTTGGGAGGCATATATTCCTGAGGACCTTGATTTCTCGCCATATAAGGATAGAATGATAAATAGCCTTTGCCACGCCTGGAGTTGTACGCCCTCATATTTTATTCGTAAATATGGGTTGTAATTTGAGGGATTATTAGCAAATAATGAATATAAAGTTCTGACGGACGAGGTTCTGTTGTTTACGAGGTGTAACTATGACAACACAAGAATACTTGAAGCAAATTGATGAAGTAAATGAAAATGGTAAATATAAGGCAGATTGGTCATCTCTTTCGCATCACAAGGTGCCGGAGTGGTATATGCACGATAAATTAGGCGTGTTCATTCATTGGGGCATTTACTCGGTTCCAGCCTTTGGCTGTGAGTGGTATTCAAGAGCTATGTATGATAAAAAACACAGAGAGTTTGAGTATCACAGAAAAACTTATGGCGAACAAAAAGATTTCGGCTATAAAGATTTTATACCAATGTTCAAGGCAGAAAAATTTGATGCTTCTGAATGGGTAACTCTTTTCAAAAAAGCGGGTATGAAATATGTAATGCCTGTTGCGGAGCATCACGATGGTTTTGCTATGTATGAAACAGAGTTTAATCGCTGGAATGCAAAAGAAATGGGACCTTGCATGACGTTGTTGGTGAATTGAAAGCAGAATGTGAAAAACAAGGACTTACTCTTTGCGCTTCA
>JAZNCY010000208.1:0-4350 GCA_045587825.1 Acutalibacteraceae bacterium | reverse complement strand
GGCCTCCGACTTCGTCGCTTAAATATTTGTCATAGCAATTATAAAACTGACTTCTGTTAATCTCGCCACTACCCCACGCCAAGTGTGTGTCAACCTTTAAATCGTTATCGTTTAAATGTATGTGTTTTACATATTCTTTTAATTCTTCTGCCCATATCTGCGGGTTGGTTTTTGATAAAACGGCGTGGCTCCAATCGAGACACAAGCCAAAGTTATCATATTCTGATAAAGCTTTTGCAACTTTTTTTATTATGTATGGGTCTTGCTCAAACATATTTTCAATATAAATATTTATATCTGGATTTTCTTCAATTATTGGTCTCCAGACATCAATGTTAAGTTTCGGGAAAATTTTTACATATAATTCGTGATTTAAGTAAGGATTGTAGTTAAGATGAAACACAACTGATTTTGCGCCAATTTTGCGAGTTATTTCAATGCTTTGATTAATTCGATGAATTGAAATTTCTTTAATTTTTTTATCAGTACTGTATGGTAAAACGTCAATGAATGCACCATGGTTTGTTGTATAATCAGGTAGTTTATAACTTTTATATTCATTCACAGTTTTTTCGCAAAACGCTTCATCATCAAGAGACCTTGCATAATTGAAGTCGTTATACTCAAAACCAGCATCATAGCCTCTTGCGAGTCTTATAGAGTCATCTATATTTTTAAAATCAGGAATAATTAGTAGTTTTTTCATAATTTACTCACCTTCTGGACTTGTGTAACCTACTACACCAGTTACTGAATAAACAAACACGCCGTTATTTTTACCTTTAAGTGGAATTTCGCCAACTTCTTCAACTGTAATTCTGTCACCTAAAGCATCACGGACTGGTTTACTTATATAAACAGTTCCCCTTGGTGCATTTGCTTCGAGACGTGCCGCAGTATTTACTGTATCACCAATAGCGGTGTAATCCATTCTGAAATCACAGCCGATATTACCAACAACGGCTGGTCCACAGTTGACACCAATACCGAAACCAACGTGTTTGTTGTAGCGTTCAACAAATTCTTTTTCAATTTTATTGCCACCAGCTACAATATCCCAAGCGGTAACTACTGCTTTATAAATATAATCTTCTGTATCAAATGGTGAGTTAAATACTGCCATTGTAGCATCACCCACGAATTTATCGAGAGTACCGCCGTGACGGAAAATACAACGTGTTGTAAGCGCTAAATAATCATTTAAAATGTCAACAACCTGTTCAGGCTCAAGGCTCTCAGAAAGAGTTGTAAATCCACGGATATCGACAAACATAACTGCAACATCACGATTTTCACCACCAAGTTTTAACTCATAAGTGCCGTCTTTTGCAATTTCTTCTACAACCTGTGGTGCTACATATTTACTGAATGCTTTTTCAATGCTTCGTTTTGCCATTCTTGCTTTATAGTAATGAACTGCAACGTAAATAATTGCGATAACAACTGCTAAAACAGGAACTGAAAGAACGTTGGTCATTAAACCTTGATTAAAGAGCACAAAACCCGCAAAAAGCTTTAAAACTGCAGTAACAAGGCAAACTACAATTGTTTTTGCAACGCTTAAATTCCAACAAACAAATGTAATAACTGCAATAATGAGTGCAGAAATTAAAGCATCAACTACTTTGTTTACATTTTCGAGAGTTTTGCCTTCCATAATAGCCTGAATTACGTTAGCGTGAATTTCTACCCCGAACATCTGACTACTTCTGTCAACAGGAACAAAATAAGAGTCCATCATACCAGCGGCGTAAGCACCAACTAAAACTATGCAATCGTCGAAAGCCGTGGCTGGAACATTCCCCTCTAAAACATCAACAAGTGAAACATTTTCATAATCGCCAGGGTTACCGCTGTAACGGAAGTCGATAATGCTTTTATCATTCAAGTAAACCTCACTGAGTCCCTGACTTTCAGCGTATTTTTCATAAACCTTCATACTGAAACTTTTGGTGGTTACATCTTCTGATTCTTTAAAAGTTAAAAAAGAACTTCTAATAAAGCTATCGTCATTATCCATAAGCGCATTAACAAAGCCTGTTTCGACAACATCTCTTAATGCTTTGTATGGCAAAACCTGTTCTTTTACTGTCATAGAGTTTTCAATAAGATTACCATTTGCATCCTCTTGTAATTCTTTTGAGAAAACGTAACTGAAGCCACAAACCACGTTGCCATACTTCTTACAGGTTTCAGCGAATTCTTTGTCAGTCTCTGCATCTTTTTCACTTGAAAGAAGAATATCGAAACCAACTACTGCTGGGCGAATTTCTTCTGAAACACAAAGAGTATTTAAAAGCTTTGTGTAAACAGAGCGGTCCCACGTAGAAATGTCGCCTAATTTATTCATTGTTTTATCATCAATTTTAATTATTCTTATTTCACCAGTTGTATCAGAAGCATGGTGATATAAAACGTCTTCACTTGCTTTATCTGCTGCAGAAAGCAAGTTTAAAAACACTGCTAAAAAAGCAACTATTCCTGCTAAAAGTGAAGCCAAAATTCTTTTTAAATTCTTCATTATGTAACCACCAAATTTGAATATAAATATACATAATATATTTTACTATATATTGGAAAGAAATGCAAGAAAAAGATAAAGTAAAAACCAAGTGTTTTTACACTTGGTTTCTACTTCATTTTGATGTTTTCGCCTTCATCAACAATTCTCACAAATTTCGGACGTTCAGAAAGCGATTTATTTGGTGAATGGAATGTGAGATAGAGGTTTTCGTCATCCTTAAAAATCATTCCGTGACCACCGTCGTCGTCAATAAGCGGGTCTAAATGTGTGAAATTCATGTTTAATTCGCCATCGTTAAATTTAACAAGGCACTCGGCGTACTGGTTATTTATAAATGTTGACCAGAGCATAAAAAGCTCGTTTGTTTCAGAACGGAACATAAATGGTCCATCTGTTACAAAATGCCCGTCGTCAGGTGCTTTTTTAATAAAAAAAGGTTCAGAACCTGCAAACATAGTTGCTACTTCGCCTACTGTCGCAGTTAAATCGTCATTTAACTCTGCGTAGCAAATTGTACCGTCTATTATCTGAGTATGCTCATGACAGAAAATAATAAAGGGCTTATTATTTTTATCAATATAAAAAGTACCGTCAAGACATTCCCAATCCTCTGGCGTTACAGCACCTTTACTATGTGGTTTAAACTCGCCTAAAGGTGTATCAGATTTTAAAATATATGTACCTCTTAAACCATTCGGTTTTGTAAATGTTGCAAACATATAGTAAGCATCTTTATATTTATATACCTCAGGTGCCCAGTTTACATTACTGTTCATGTTATATTTATCTGAGTTAAAGCACTCTATCGGTTCAGACCAGTTTTCCAAATCTGTTGAAACATACACGTCAAAACCGCCAGTTTTCTGGCCGAAATTTTTACCTCTCGTGCCATACATATAATATTTTCCGTTTTCAAATAAAACAAATGGGTCACGGATGTTGATTTCGTTGATTTTCATTTTTTACTCCTTTGATGTTAATACCATTCATCGTTATCGTCCTAATAAATATCTTCATAGACTTTTTCTAAATTTGTAATAACACCATTTTCTGCTTGGATTTCGAATTGATAAGTGTAATCTTTTGTAGCAGGAGAATCATAGAGAAGTAAATCTATTTTAGTTGCTGGATATTCAAAAAAGCAAGAAAAAGTAATATCATAAGTGGTTTGGGTTTTATTTCCTATATATTTTTCACTTTCAATAATACCCGCACCAATTTCTCTTATAAATTGCAGTGACTCTTCACAATTTTCTCCTACTTTTAAATTTTCAAACCATTGTCCTACTTCTTCTCCATGAGTATTATGGTAATAACCACCCAAACTATTGTTTACGTCAGGTAAAAAGATTTTACCTTTTATTTTACAATTATTATCGACAACGAGAACAATAACATTCGTTGACACCACATCAGAATATTTAGTATTCTCATATTCGTCGTAATAAGTTTCTTCATAATCATGGGTATAAATTACGTAATAATCTTCACCTAATACTTCTTCAAATCTTTCGGCTAAATCATATCTACAATAAAACAAAAAATATTTATCTGAAAGAAAATTTTCATATTCATCATTACATATAGCAAAACCATTTTTTAAAAGCATTTTATCTGCATCTTCAATTAATGTAGAGTGGTTTATTGAGTCATATATTTCCTTTTGCTCTTTCTCCCAAGATATATACGGTTCGTAATAATAATCACTCTGACTATTGTACGGATATAAATATATGTATTTTTCAAATGCAAATGCATAAGTTACAAGCAAAAATGCTGAAACCACCGTAAGAATTAAAGCCAACGATTTTAAAGACAACGTTCGT
>JAZNCY010000207.1:0-8450 GCA_045587825.1 Acutalibacteraceae bacterium | reverse complement strand
TGAAGAAAATGCCTTATGCACTAAAACTACACATCAATTTTTTGTTATATATTCAGCGCCTAAGTCATTTTTTTACCCAAATACCCAACACCCAACATCTAACATCTAACATCTAACATCTAACATCTAACCTCTAACCTCTAACACCCAAAACCTAACGCCTGACATCTGATATGTTAAAATAATGTTAAATTTATAACAAAATGCAGAAATTGTAAAAAATCACAAATTTAAACTCATTTCCAATTTTTTCTTGTGCAATTCAGTTGACAAGATTGAATATTTGTGTTAATATGTGGTAGTAACCATAGTGTCATTGTATCCTTTTATGCCTTTTTGGAAAATAGAGATGTGCAAAATGACGAAAAAGGTTGCCGAAACGATAGAAAAAATCGTCAGATTTACTACAAAGGTTTCCTGGTCGAAAGGAGAAAAAATATGTTTATTGTGCCGATTACACCAATGGAAAAAATGGATTTTTCCTCGACAGAAAAAGTTACGGCTGTAAAAGACGTTAAGGAAAACGCTTTCAGCAGTATTTTAGATAGTGCAATAGAAAATTTTAAAGAGGCTGACAAGCTTTCGGATATTGATGGTGCTGGGCTTTCACTCGGTAATGCCGATGATTTAGCGCAGATTCAAATCAATATGTTAAAGGCTGAAACAATGCTTCAGACAACTGTTCAGATTACTTCAAGAGCAGTTAATGCATATAAAGAAATTATGTCAATTCAAGTTTGATTTCACTTTTTTATTACATTATATATATTTAGTATTTAATTCGGGGTAATGTCACGTGGCAGAAAATAATGGTTTAGAAAACTTAAAAGCAAAGGTGTTTGACGAAAACACACCTTGGGGTAAAGCTTTGCTTTCAATAAAAAATACTTTTGCTGAAATGCCTAAAAAGAAACGCAACATTATATTCGGCGTAGCCGGCGGTGTTGTGGTGCTTGCGGCTGTTTTGGCACTTGTTTTAAATGCAAAGGCTGATAAATACGTAGCGCTCTATCAAGGTCTTGAATCGAGTGAGGCTACTGCGATTTATCAGGAATTATTAGCTGATGGAATTGATGCACAATTGGATTCCACCGGCAATGTTGTCGTTCCAACAGAACTTTATGACCAATGTCTTTTGATGTTGGCTGCTGAAGGTTACCCAAAAACTGCCCTTACATACGATATCTTCGAGAATTCTCAAGGTCTTACCGCTACTGAATCAGACAGAAAACAAGCTCTTATTCATCAGGCACAAGACCGTTTACAAGCAACGTTACAAAGAATAAAAGGCGTTCAGGAGGCAGTTGTAAATCTTGCTATTCCTGATAATACTGACTATGTATGGGAACAGGTTGAAGATGCATCTGTTCCTACAGCGAGCGTTACAATAACATTTGCTGATGATGTTAAAGAACTTTCAGATGAGCAGATTACTGCTATAAAAAATCTTGTTGCATCAGCTATTCCTGACTTAACTCCTGAAAACGTTGTGCTTACAGATGCTAAAACAATGCTTGAATTAAAGGTTGATGAAGATGCTTATGGTGGCTTGGGTTACCAGCAGAATCTTGACTTTGAAAAGATTGTTCAGGAACAGATTGAAACTAATGTTAAGAGAATTCTTACACCGAAATATGGTACAGATGGCGTATTTGCAGTTGCTAAAGTAACTATCAACTATGACAAAATGATGACTGAAAAAATGGAGCTTATTCCGAACTCTAAGGAAGAAGGCTTCTTGACTCACGAAGAAGGCACGTTCCAGGGCGGACCTGAAGACGTTGCTGGTGGTGTTGCTGGTGAAGAAAACAACACCGATATTCCTGACTATACATACGGTCAAGATAGCGCACTTGATGGCGAAACTTTAATTGAAGGTCTTCGTGATTACGATTACGGTTATATTAAAACCCAGATTGAAAAGGGTAATGCAATCCTTGACAGAGCAACAGTTTCTGTTATGGTTAAACAGGCAAATCTCTCTAACACAAATCGTGATGAGATTATAAATATAGTTTCAAAGAGTGTTGATATTGACCCTGAAAACATCAGTGTATCATCATTCGTTGGTGAAGAACCGGCTGACGATGTTGTTATTAAACCGACATTTATTGAAAAACTTCTTGAATTACCATTGTGGCAGATTCTTCTTATCTTTGGTATCATTCTTCTCGTTGCACTTCTTATCGTTCTTATTCCTGTTATTATCATTTCAAAGAAGAGAAAGAAAAAGAAAAAGGACGGTATGGAAGAATATCTTCAACAAATCGAAGACGAGCGTGCAGCAGAACAACTTCAGTTGCAGCAGGAAATCGATCGCTACAAGAAAGAACTTGCAGATATTGCTATGGGTGATGCAGATCCTAAGGATGAAGCAATTCTTAAAGAAGTTCGTAACTTCGCTAAGGCTAATCCGAAGATTACAGCTAACCTCCTTCGTTCGTGGATAAAGGAGGGTGATGATTAATGGCAAGAAATACAACTAAAGGTCTTTCACCACTCGGCAGAGCAGCGGCTGTTATCGTTGCTCTTGGTGCCGACGAAGCGGCGTCTGTTTATAAATATTTGACCGAAGACGAAATTGAAAGACTCTCGGTTGAAGTTGCAAAATTAGAAAAGCTTACACCATCAGACTTACAGGAAGTTATAGATGATTTCTATGGTCTTTGCACAACTCAGAAGGTTATTTCTGAGGGTGGTGTGCTTTACGCTAAAGATATTCTTGAAAAGGCATTTGGACCTGAGCTTGCCCAGTCTTATATGGACAGAGTTGCAGGTGCTATGCAGACAAGAGCGTTTGAATTCTTAAGAAAAGCTAAATCAAGAAACCTTTTAATGATGTTACAGGGTGAACATCCACAGGCTATTGCATTTATTCTTTCTTACGCTCCACCAGAGGAAGCTTCAAAAATTATTTCTGAGCTTCCACCACATACACAGCTTAGTGTTATCAAGAGAATTGCTACTCTCGATAGCGTTTCACCAAGTATTGTTAATACAGTTGAAACAATTCTTGAAAGACGATTCTCATCTGTTGTTTCTGTTGATATGACAGAAATCGGCGGTGTTAACCACGTTGCTGATATTATGAACCACACAGACAGAGCTACTGAAAAGCGTATCTTTGATGAACTTGGCGCTACTGACCCTGAACTTTCAGACAGCATTAAAAAGCTCATGTTCGTTTTCGAAGATATCGTTCATCTCGATCCATTCACTATTCAGAGAGTTCTTCGAGATGTCGATTATCAGGACCTTGCTATTGCTATCAAAGGTTCTACCGAAGAAATCAAGGAAGTATTGCTTTCAAATATTTCTGCACGTGCTAAAGAAAACATCCTTTCTGACCTTGAATACCTCAGAAACGTTCGTATGCGTGACGTTGAAAAGGCTCAACAGAAAGTTGTTGATATTATCCGTACATTAGAAGAGTCAGGTGAAATTACTATTTCCCACGGTGGGGAGGATGCAATAATTGAGTGATATTTTCAGAGCTTACAATTATGCGGCTGACTCAAAATCTGTTAAAATTCCCGATGTTGACTTCGATTTACCAAAGGTGACTATCGAAGAGCAAGAAGAACTTCCACCAGAAGAAGCCTTTATGGAATTTACTCCTGAGAGCTTTGCGAGTGTAGAAGAACAAATAATAGAACCAGAGGAAGAACAGGAAAAGCTTGTTTACCCAACACGTGAGGAATTAGCAGAATTTTATAGAGACGAACTCAATGCAATAGCTTTAGAGGTTGAAATTAAAGCGTATTCAGATGCTTTGCAAAGCAAAAAGGCTGAGCTTCAGAATAGCATTGACAGTATCTCACAAAAAATTAACGAGATGGAAGAACTTCAAAAAAACTTTTTAGAAGATTATGAAAAGAAATTGAAGTTTTTTGCCATAGATATTGCAGAAAAATTGGTCTGCAAAAAAATTAGTGATGATGATTCTTATCTTTCTGAGCTTGTTGTAAAAACAGTAAGTGAATGTAAAGGTACGAATTGGCTCACAGTAGAAGTTTCTGATGCTTTACAAGGTCTTGTAGAAGTAGCAAAGGCAGAGCTTAGTAAACCCGAATATCGTGGTGTAGCCGAGGTTAAGCCAATCGCTTGTGCAGATGATACTTGTGTTGTTAGTACAGAAACTGGCGCAGTTGTCGCTACTATATCTGTTCAGGCAGATAATCTTCGCCTTGCTTTCAGAGAGGCAGAGATGGAGGTTTGAGTGTGTTGAATTCCGGTAATATTGATTTAACAAAATACCAGAAAGTATTGCAGTTAACAGATACCTTGACACGTGAAGGTAGAATTAACAAAATAATCGGTATGACCGTTGAAGCAACAGGCTTAACTTGTAGTATTGGCGATATTTGCAAAATTTTTCTTCCAGGTGAAACAGGAGTTGTTTTATCAGAGGTAGTCGGAATTTCTGAGAGCACGGCGTTTTTGATGCCTTATCAGGAAGTTGACGGAATAGGCTATGGTTGCAAGGTTGTAAATACAGGTAAAAAGCTTACCGTTCTTGCCAGTGACCAGCTTGTAGGCAGAGCAGTTGATGCTCTTGGCAATCCGATTGACAATAAAGAACCGATTACTGAAGGCACTTCTATTTCTATAAGCGGTGCTCCTGAAAACCCAATGGCACGTCCACCAATCAACGAGGTTATCGAGTTGGGGGTAAGGTGTATAGACGGACTTCTTACCATAGGTAAGGGTCAGCGTATGGGTATTTTTGCAGGTAGTGGCGTTGGTAAAAGTACTCTTATGGGTATGATTGCCAGAAACGTTAAAGCCGATGTTAACGTTATTGCACTCGTAGGCGAGCGTGGCAGAGAGGTTGTTGAATTTATTGAGCGTGACTTAGGTCCCGAGGGGCAGAAGCGTTCAGTATTGGTTGTTGCAACATCTGACCAACCAGCTCTTATGCGTTTTAAATGTGCACAGACAGCAACAGCTATTGCGGAGTATTTCCAAAGGCAAGGTAAAGATGTTCTTTTAATGATGGACTCTTTAACTCGTTTTGCAATGGCTCAGCGTGAAATCGGTCTTAGCACTGGTGAAGCACCGGTTGCAAGGGGTTACACTCCTTCAATCTACTCGTCTTTACCAAAATTACTCGAAAGGTCCGGTAACTTTAAAACCGGCTCTATCACAGGTATTTACACCGTTCTTTCAGAAGGTGATGATACAAACGAACCAATCTCTGATACCGTAAGAAGTATTATTGATGGTCATATAGTGTTATCAAGAAAAATAGCATCAAGAAACCACTATCCTGCGATTGATGTTCTTAATAGCTTAAGCCGTCTTATGAGTGGTATTGCTACTCCAGAACAAAAGCAGGCAGCGGGGAAACTCAGAAATATGATGTCCATTTATAAAGAAAATGAGGACCTTATTTCCATTGGTGCTTATAAACCGGGTAATAACCCCGAGCTTGATAATGCAATAAGTCATATGCCGAAAATCAACGAATTTTTAAAGCAACCGGTTGAAGAACCGACAAAATTCGAAGATACACTAAGACTTCTCCAACTTGCAGTACAATAGGTGTTTTAAATGAAATCTTTTCAATTTTCATTAGCCAGAATGCGTAGTTACAAGGAGCAGGTCCTCGAAAAAGAAAAGACAACCTTAAGGCATCTTCAGGCGGAGAGAGCGAAGATTGAGATGGATATTGAGAACTTAGAAAATCATCGCAAAAGCCGTGAAGAAGAGTTTAAGCAAAGTAAAAATGGTTTAATGGCGAATGAACTTATGCTTTATAAGTTTCACTCAGAAAACACAAGATTACAGCTTAACAATCTTTATGAAGAGCTAAAACGTGCAGAAGCAAGAGTAGATGCACAAATTAAAGTTGTTGTAAGTGCTTCGCAAGAAGTTTCGGGGCTTGACAAACTCGAAGAAAAGCAATTAGAGGAATATAGGTATCTGGAAGCCAAAGAAATGCAGGAAGAAATTCTTGAGAGGGTAGCTCAAAAAGCAACCGAAGAAGATAGCGTTTCTTGAACTTAAGGTACTATATTATATAATTATTTCTTTAAGGGAGGTGACAAAGTGGAACAGGTGACTTTACAAGCAATTAAGCTTAAGCAGTTATCCCGAAGCAAAGATAACGGCGTAACAGAAGAAGCTTCTGGTGATGGGTTTATGAACGTACTCGACAGTATGCTTTCTAATCTCATTGATGGTGACTCTACTTCTGTGGCAGAAATCTTGACCTTAGGGAAAACTGAGGATGCAGAAACCAGTGAAGATGCTTCTATTTTAAGTATGCTAGCTGAACTTTTACAGTCAGGGAACAGTAATGGTAATCTTTCTCAGGATGTTCTCGAGCTTTTGCAGAATGTTGAAGGAATTGATGATATAGAGATTCCTAATGTGATTGCTAAACTTCAGGAAAACAACTTCTTTGAAGCGATGGGAATGGATGAAGATACTGCAGATACGCTTTATACTTTAGGCAACAATACTTACAATTATCTTGATGCCCAAGGTGAAGTAGTTAAGAATTACATTAATTCTAAGCTTGAAGCAAAAAGTGCAGAATCAACTACAACTGCCAATACTGCGATGGAAACTGGCGTGATGGAAACACACGTTTCTGAACTTCGAGCAACTATGCAAGAGATTACGGAAACAAATGAAATTCCAATAGTTTCAGTAAGCTATGAAAAAGCTTCAACTTCTGAGCAGGTTATGCAACCATCTTTAGGTGTTACAGTCCCGAATATGATTCAACAAAAAATGATTAGAGCTGATATGTCAGAGCTTTCAGGTGAATCACAGAACAGTAATTCACAGGAATCAGAAAACGGCGACGTTTCATCAACTTTAAGCGAAATTGCAACGGCAAATGCGAATGCAAATGTAATTACACCACAATTTGAATTACCAAAGGTGCAGAATTTAAGTAATCCGTTGTTTGACCAGTTTAATATCTCTGAGCAGATAACAGATGGCGTTAAGGCAAACTTAAATCTTGAAAAGAATGAGTTTACTGTAAAATTAAATCCTGAATCTTTAGGTGAAGTTACTATTAAACTCGCCGAAGAAGGCGGTAAAATGGTGGTTAATATTACAGCTGCAACAGAGAGTACAGCAAAGCTTTTAAACAGTGATTTAACTGCACTTCGTGATTCTCTTGGTACATTAAACCTTGAAATAAGAGAAGTAACAGTTGAAGCTCCTGAAAGTATTGAAGAGTCAATAGCTCAGTTCAATATGACAAGTCAGCAATTCTCTGACAGACAGCGTGCATTCAACAATCAACAGCAAGATGACAAACCATATTACGCACATCAGAATGGTGTTTATGTAAGCGAAGAAATTACTGCTGATTATAGTAGTAGAGTCAGAACGGCTGTTGACGGATTAGACACTTATGTATAATTTTGAAAGGAGGAAATTTAATGGGCGATTATACAACAGACAGAGTATTAGGTTCAACTGGTACTAAGTATAATGCAGTATTTACTGATAAGGCTGATAACGCAACTCTTACTCAGGATGACTTTTTAAAGCTTATGATTACAGAGTTAACTCATCAGGATTTCAATAATACTATGGATACAAGCCAGATGGTAAACCAGATGACACAGTTCTCAAATATGCAGGCAATGAAAGAAATGCTTTCATACTCAAGAACAAATTACGCTATGTCTTTAGTTGGTAAAACAGTTACTGCTTCTCGTTATACAGTAAGCGGCGATTTGGATACCACAACAGGTAAAATCGACAAAGTTTCCTTAGTAGATGATGAATTTGTCTTTTATATCGGCAGTAAAAGATATACTCTTTCACAGATTATGACTGTGCAGGATTCAAATTCAACAACTACAATTGACCCAACTAAGTTCAGTATTTCATCAAGTGACGTTACTGAAAGCACAGTAAAGCTTAATTGGGAGCTTCCTACAGAAGACGATTTAGTTTCTGCAGGTCTTAAATACAGTATTTATTACACAACAGAATCTGATTTCCACAGTGTAGATGATATTCTTAAAAATGGTACTTTAGGTGCTGGTGATTTAAAAACACAAGAAAAAATTATTACAATGTTAGATGCAGATACCAGTTACCTCTTCAATATTATTGTTGAAGATAAAGAAGGTAAAAAATACTGTTATAATCCTATAAAGGTACAGACAAAAAGTGCCGAATAAGCAAACAGAGTAATTAAAATTTAAGAAAGGTGAGTCTATCATGGATGATATTCGTTTAAAACACTTTTCGCCAATCGTAACAGGTACTCCGGGTGCGGGTCAGGGATTGTATCCGCCTTCAGTCAGTACACCAAAAAATGAACCTTCTGTTTCTTTCGCAGATGTTTTAAAAAGCACAATAGAAAAAAACAGTGAAGTAAATTTTTCAAATCACGCTATTAAAAGAGCAGTCGACCATAATATGGATATTACGGACGATGAGCTTAATAGATTAAATGAAGGTGTGCGACT
>JAZNCY010000206.1:0-4407 GCA_045587825.1 Acutalibacteraceae bacterium | reverse complement strand
TGGTTCGGATACGCTTTACCCACTCTATGTAAAGTTTTTCATCTTTACAGACACGCATTATAACAGAGACACACCCTGTTGTCAATAGGTTTTTATGAAAATGTAAAAGTTTTTTACTTTACAGTGATTTTTACATTACTTAAGCTCTTTAAATGCATTAACTATTGTTGATGCCGTTTCTTTGCCGAATGAGAAAATCTCAAGATAATGGTTACCAAATATCTTCTGCATAAACTTATTTGAGCCTAAGAACATCATTGAGAAATCATTATCTGGAATAATATATCCACAAGCATCGTTGGTAAGACCGAAAACAGTTAAATCTTCATATTCTAAAGCAGCTTTTAAAGTACCTGCTACAAAATCTTCCCCTGCAAATGCAACTTCTTTTGTAAGAGTAGCACCACCACCTACGATATCAGGCTCTATCTCACCAGGAATAAATGCAATTTTAAGATTATTACCTAATTCTAAAACACCAATTTCGGTAACAGATTCATATTGCTTGTTATCACTCTTTGCAACTGTATAATTACCAACTCTTGTCTTTGAAATAAGCTCGAATATAGGGTTACCAACTTTAAGTGCAACTTCTTTTGTTCTAAGGCTCATAGCAGGCGCTAACTCAACCTCTTCAATTATTTCGTCACCCTTTGCTTCAACCCACTTTTTATAGTTGCTTTCTCTGTCCTTAAATATAATAGATTTTGCTTCATAACTTTCTGGGCTTAAAAGCTCATCGCTATAAATTTCTTCGTTAGACTTTGTCATAGCGAGAGTAATTCTGCCTAACTCGTTACCAACAGCTTTTGCCTGATTCTCGAATGTATAAACATCTGCATAAAGTCTTGTTGGGTAAACTGCGGCAATAGCACCATTAAAGAAAATAGCATTTTTACCTGCACTCTCTAAATATTCACAAAGAGAATAAACAAAGTCACCAGAAATATTTTCGCCAGTACCCTTACCCTTTTCGCTCATTGAGTTAATATATGGGTGAGCACCAAAGTTAACAAGTACAGTTTCTTTTTCATTTTTATCATCTGGTACAAAGCGTAATCTTAAAAGCTGGCACGAGCAGTCAAATGGCTCACGTCTGTCCCATACATATCCTTTAATTCCACGTTCTTTTAAAGGTGCGTTTTCGCCTACAGATTTTTCTGAAGCTTTACCCATATATGCTTTATAAAGCTTACCTGTAGTTTTATTCTGGACTGCTTCTTTAATAGCTTCAATAACCTTGCCATAAAGGAATTCAAGATATTCTTCATCGCAAGAATTCATAAGCTCGCCTTCACCTTTAATAAGAGCTTTACGGTTATTCATAAAGACTTCGATAATTCTACCCCATATACCCATAGTATCTATTGAACTGTGTGTATGAGTAGAAGAAATATTAATTGAAGCGATATTATTTTCAGCACAGAAATCATAAAGTTTCTGACGGATTGTTCTTATACATCTATTAGAAAGACCTATGCAGTCAACTGCAGCAAAAACAGAAAGCTCACCCTCTGTTGTTCCAAGGCATATTACACGGACTCTTATATCGTCAAGAACACCACTTGGAAATCTTGCAGGAAGACGTGTAACACCGCCGATGCAATATTCTCTTGTCAAAATATCATCTGGGAGAATGCTTTTCTGACTGTAACCTGAAACCCATTTTGAATTTTCAGTTGCTTCAGTTATTAAATCTTTTGGTTTTACTGCTAAAACGTCATCGCCTGAACTGTTAACCTCAGGCTCAGGAAGTCCGTTTGAAAATTTACTTATTGCCTTAACAAAGTTTCTTGAGAACATATCTGCACGTTCTTTGTTTGGCATTTTGTAAAGCTTTACACCTGCACCAACTGCCGCAGCACCTAATGCTATTTTTAAAAACTTACCCATAAATTAAAACTCATCAGCTTTCTTTACAATTTCATCAAATCTTTTTGTTATTTCATCCGCTTCTGTGCGGTCTTTTATAATAGTATTTTTAAATAAATTTTCTGCCTCTTCTTTAGATTTCAATATGCCATCTTTAATATCCTGTGGTAAATCTTTTGCTAAGAGTTCATCAACTCTCGGAAGAAGTCTGTATTTTATTCTGAAAATATCTCTTGACCCATTGAACTGTGGGAAGCGTGGGTCAGAGTAAACGTCTTTAAAATCTTTGTTTGTAATAATCTCTTTACAAATACTTAAAGCAACATCGTTATACGCAGTATCATCGTGTACCTGATATTTAAAACAGAATGTAGAATCGGGGAATATTGCAGTACCCAAATCAACTGTTTTGTCAGGAGATATGTGGTTATGCTCTTTATTCTGGCACCTGTCAAAAACGGGCTCGTAATCATCTGGTAATTTCTTATCAGGTCCTACTGAATAACCACCTAAAGATGCAGATTTAAAATCAACTATTGTATCCGAATTAAGATTTTTTGTACCAGCAAATGGTAAAAGTGGTAAACCATAACCACAGATTGAGAAAAACTCTGTTCCTTGCTTTTCAAGCTTAGTGAGTAACTCTCTCAAATTGTTCTGTGCTTTAAAAAATCTGTCGGTCTTTTCTCTTAAAATATTGTATTCTTCACCAACAAGATATTTATCACGATATTCCTGATATTTTTCTCTTGGTATTACTGCCCACATACCAGGGCAATTAAGTAAAAACGTTTCTAAAAGCGCATCTACTAAAGCACCAACAATGTTTTCTGCAGTATCTTTATGAAATCTCTTCAAGAGTTTTTCTAAACTCTCAATAGTTTTTGAATCTAAAAACATACCGAGTAAAGAGGTAGGATTAGATAAATCAAGATTTTTTGAAAAAATATCTGCAATCAACGTTGAACCGTTTGTTGCTGGAACAAAGTAGCAAACTCTGTTAACGTCACCTTGCTCGCCGTAAGCATCAAAATATGCAGTAGCAATTGAACCACCTAATGAAACAGGAATTAAATTAACCCTGTCGTGACCAGTTTCTTTTTTTACATTCTGAATATAATCGTTAAGTCGTCTTGCTGTTTCGTAAGGCTGTCCGAATGAATTGTATGCAAAAAAGTATAGATGGTCCTCCCCTATAACCTCTGCAAGCTCTTCCATAGGAACCATTTTATATATGTAACGCTTGTCATCCGCCGAGCATTTTTTTAAAGAATTACCATCGTAATCTACGATATGAAGATTTTCGGTAGAAACACCATCTTTATTCACTCTTAAAGGTGTAACTGCTTCCGAAATTGCCTTTTTCAAAGCTTTGCAAAAAGCCTTATCACTCTTTGTCAATAAGAGCAAAATTGCAGATGGTATTATCTTTTTTACTAATGGCTTGGTGTCAATATCCATAGGCCAAGCAGATTTAATTCTTTTATTGTCAGAAGAATACAAATCAACCTTTGACTGACCAATACCAGGAACAATTATGGTAGGACAATATTCACAAGTACACTTACTCATAAAAAATAAAACCTTTCGATTTTTTTCGTACCTTTTATTTTATCATAGTATTTCTTTTAAAGCAATAACAAACAATTAGTTATAATTACCAAAATAAAACTTATAACTTTGTAAAGTTTAAATTCACAATTTGATTGAAATAGATATTTACATAGTGTAAAATTATCCTGACTATAATTATACAATTATATAAGGGAAGCTTATGAGCAATTTTATTTACACTTTCCAAAAGGGTTTTAACTACTCTCAGGATGGACCAGGCAACAGACTTGTTTATCATTTATCTGGTTGCAATATGTTCTGCCCGTGGTGTTCTAACCCCGAAGGATTAAAAAGAACAAACAACTCACAGAAACGCTCCATCAATGAAATTTTTAGTGAAATTCTGTCTTGCAGAACAATGTTTTTTGATGGTGGTGGTGTGACCTTTACCGGTGGCGAGGTTTCATTACAGGCAGAGGCAGTTTTAACGCTTTGTGAGATGTTAAAAAATGAAAATATTTCAACTTGTATTGAAACAAACGCATCTTTAAAAGATACTGAAAAGCTTATTGATGCAGTAGATTATATGATTGCAGATTTCAAATCTCCTAATAAAGAAATTTTAAAATCTATAACTGGTGCTGACATTGAAATAATTAAAGAAAATCTTTTAAAAAGAGCGCTTACAAAAAAATATTTACTCATAAGAATCCCACTCATTAACAACTTCAATACAGGCGAAAAAAACGCCCGTGGATTTGCTTCGTTTTTCAAAGAACTGCACGATAAGAGTGGCAGTAACAATATATATATAGAAATTCTTACCTATCACGAATATGGTAAAGACAAATATAAAAAAGAGAATTTAGAATACAACTTTTCTGATGGGTTTGTTACTCAAAATCAAGTTGATATTTTAAAAACTGAATTAGTAAAAAACAATTTTAAAATTATTAAAACATAAGGTGATATTATGTACGA
>JAZNCY010000205.1:0-9927 GCA_045587825.1 Acutalibacteraceae bacterium | reverse complement strand
GCCACCGTGTAATTGATGGTGACGACTGTCTTTTAGAGCCAACAGAATTTGGTGAAATTATAGAAATTTTCAGAAGCTTTATACACGACTACAATATCCCTGTTTATAGTGAAGAAATGCACGTTCGTTTAATCCGCCACATTTATTTAAGAAAAGCATTTAACACAAATGAAATTATGGTTTGTGTTGTTATAAATGGTGACACACTAAAATTCTCTGACGAGCTTATTGAAGAACTTAAGAAAATTAATGGTTTTAAAACACTTATAATAAATAAAAACCAAGAAAAGACAAACGTTGTTTTAGGTGCAGAATGCGAAACTCTTTACGGTGACGGATTTATTACCGATATTCTTTGTGGTGTAAAGGTTAAACTTTCTCCCCTTTCGTTTTATCAGGTTAACCACGACACCGCCGAGTTGCTTTATAACAAAGCAAAGGAATACGCCGCACTCACTAAAGAGGACGACTTTTTAGACCTTTACTGTGGTACTGGTACAATTGGTCTTTCTATGGTAAACAATGCCAAATCTTTAATTGGTGTTGAGATTATTCCTGACGCTATTGAAGATGCAAAACTCAACGCAAAATTAAACAACATAGATAACGCCGAATTTATTTGCGGTGATGCAAAAGATGCAATTAAAGAATTACAACAACGAAACGTTACACCAAAAGTTGTAATTTTAGACCCACCAAGAAAAGGTTGTAACGAAGAACTTTTAAAAACTGTTTCAGAAATGAACCCCGAAAGAATTGTATACGTTTCGTGCGACCCTGCAACACTCGCCCGTGATGCAGAAAGATTGTTGAAACTAGGATATGAAACTAAAAAAGTTACGCCGGTTGATATGTTCCCGAGGACGAGCCATGTTGAAAGTGTGGCGTTGTTTCAACAGTGATATAAATTCATTCTGAATTTGCGATATTTTTCTACGAAAAGCGATATATCCGTTGGATGCGATATGTGCCTTACGGCACGTGAATTTATATCATATCGCAATCGAGCAAAGCGAGATTATATCGCACGACAGTATATCGCATTTTGTGAAACAAAATATATCGCTATAAGGAGAAAAACTATGCAAGTAAAATTCTACGATAATATTGAAGATGAAAAACTCCTGTTTGCTGTTGTCTTAACTAAACACCAAAACAAATGGGTTTTCTGCAAGCATAAAAGCAGAGATACTTATGAAATACCTGGCGGACATCGTGAAAAATATGAAGCGATATTAGAAACCGCCAAACGAGAACTATATGAAGAAACTGGTGCTGTAAAATATGAAATTACACCTATAACAGTTTATTCAGTAATTGATGGTGACACTGAAACATTCGGCAAGCTTTATTTTGCTGAAGTTCAAGAATTTGAAAAAGAATTACACAGCGAAATAGAACTGATAAAACTTTTTGACGATATGCCAAAAAACTTAACATATCCATTAATCCAACCGAAATTGATGGAAGCCTACCAACAACTAAGTTTGCCTAACGGCAAGTGATGTTACTTCGTAGTGGTTCTGTTTGTAAAGGAGAGTACATAATGAAAATCATCGACTTATTAAAAAATGAAACTTTATCTTTATCATTCGAGGTTTTTCCACCCAAAACTGAAACAAGTTTTGAGAGTGTGAAAACTGCAACTGAAGAGATTGCCAAACTAAAACCTGCTTTTATGAGCGTTACATATGGTGCTGGTGGTGGTACGAGTAAATACACCTTAGAAATAGCAAAGAACATTAAGAAAATGTATAACGTGCCTACACTCGCTCACCTTACCTGTGTTTCTTCCACTAAAGAAACTGTACGTGAGAGAATCGTGGATATTAAAAACGCAGGTATAGAAAACGTTATGGCGCTTCGTGGTGATATTCCAGAAGAGCTTATTAACGCAGACAGAAGCAATTGGGATTATAACTATGCAACAGATTTAATAAAAGAGCTTAAACTCATAAACCCTGAGTTCTGCATTGGTGGTGCTTGTTACCCAGAAATTCACCCAGAAAGTGCTAATCAAAAAGAAGATATTAAAAGACTAAAAGAAAAGGTTGAGGCTGGTTGTGATTTTCTTACAACACAGATGTTTTTCGATAACAATCTTCTTTACAACTTCCTTTACAAAATCCGTGAAGCCGGCATTACTGTGCCAGTAGTTCCTGGCATTATGCCAATTACAAACGCAAAACAGGTTGAAAGAGCAATTAAGCTTTCAGGTTCATTTATGCCACAGCGTTTCAAAAGCCTTGTAGATAAATTCGGCAGTGACCCAGACGCTATGAAACAAGCTGGTATTGCTTACGCTACAGACCAGATAATAGACCTTTATGCAAATGGTCTTACTAACATTCACGTTTACTCAATGAATAAACCTGACGTTGCAGAAAAAATACAAAGCAACCTTTCTGATATTATAGGAAAATGAGTATTACAGTTTTAACTAAAACATATTTTGACTTGCCTTTTAATAAAAAGGAAATATTAAGATATGCAGATTGTAAAGAAATAACACCTGAAATAGAAAAGTTATTGAACGAGTGCATTGAAGAAGCAACCCAAAGTCTTTCTTATAAAGTTTGTTACTGTGTTTTGCCTGTAAAAATCACTGGTAAAACAATTGATTTTGGTGCTTTCAATGTTAACTCAGAAAAACTTAAAATAAACTTAAAAAACTGTGAAAAAGCAATTGTTTTTGGTGCAACTCTTGGCACAGATATTGACCGTATTATTATGAAATATGGTAAACTCTCGCCTACAAAAGCATTATTCTTTCAAGCTATTGGTGCTACAATGATTGAAGCTCTTTGCGATAAATTCTGTGACGATATAAAGAAAGAATTAAACGTTAATTTAAAACCGAGGTTTAGCCCAGGCTATGGCGATTTAGATTTATCTTGTCAAAAAAGTATTTTTAAAACTTTAGATTGCAGTAAAAATATAGGTCTTACTTTAAATGACAGTTTACTTATGTCACCGACAAAATCTGTTACTGCTTTTGTTGGAATCTATTAATTAGGATGCGTATAGTATGAATTTTTCAGAATATTTAAAAAACAACATAGTTTACCTTGATGGTGGAATGGGAACGTTACTTCAGGCTCAGGGCTTAACTCCTGGTGAGCATCCTGAAAAATGGAACGTTTCTCACCCAGAAATTATTACAGATATTCATAAAAATTATTTTAATAGCGGTAGTAACGTAGTTTGCACTAATACCTTTGGTGCAAACTCTTTAAAGTTTAATGACACAGAATTAGAAGAAATAATTAAATCTGCTATTTCTAACGCTAAAAAAGCAAGAGAACTTTCAGAAACTACTCACGAAAAATTCATAGCACTTGACATTGGCCCTACTGGTAAGCTTTTAAAGCCTTTAGGTGATTTGGATTTTGAAGATGCAGTTAACGTATTTTCAAAAACAGTAAAGCTTGGTGCAAAATATGGCGTTGACCTTGTTTTAATAGAAACAATGAACGATTCTTACGAAACCAAAGCAGCACTTCTTGCAGTAAAAGAAAACTGTGATTTACCAGTTTTAGTTTCTAATGCATATAACGAAGATGGCAAGCTTATGACTGGTGCTTCACCTGCCGCGATGGTAGCACTCCTGGAAGGAATGGGCGCTACTGCAATAGGTGCAAACTGTTCTTTAGGTCCAAAACAGCTCACAAAGGTTGCAGAAGAATTATTAGAGAATGCTTCTGTGCCAGTAATTCTTAAGCCAAACGCTGGGCTTCCAGAAATCAAAGACGGTAAAACAAAATTCAACGTAACACCTGAAGAATTCGCAGAAGATGTTACTAAACTTATAAAAAAAGGTCTTCGTGTTGTTGGTGGTTGTTGTGGTACTACCCCCGACTACATAAAAGCACTCACAGAAAAATCAAAAGATTTAAAACCAGTTGAAATTGAAAACAAGAGTTTAACTGTTGTTTCATCTTACACAAAAGCAGTTAAGTTTTTAAATTCACCAATTCTTATTGGCGAAAGAATAAACCCTACCGGTAAAAAGAGATTTAAACAAGCGTTAATTGAAAATGATATTTCTTATATCTTAAACGAAGGCGTAAGCCAACAAGAAAAAGGCGTTCACATTTTAGACGTCAACGTTGGTCTTCCTGATATTGACGAAAACAAAATGCTCAAAAAGACTGTTGAGGAGTTACAGGCTGTTATTGATTTACCTTTGCAGATTGATACTGCAGACGTAACTGCTATGGAAAATGCACTACGTATTTATAATGGTAAAGCACTTATAAATTCTGTAAATGGTAAAGAAGAGAGTATGAAAGCAATTTTCCCACTCGTGAAAAAATATAGTGGCGTTGTTGTTGCTCTTACATTAGATGAAAATGGTATTCCAGAAACTGCAGAAGGCAGAGTAGAAATTGCAAAGAATATTTTAAAAGTTGCAAAAGAATATGGAATAGAAAAGAATAACATCATTTTTGATACACTTGCTATGACTATAAGTGCCGACCCAAAAGCTGCAAATGAAACTCTTAAAGCACTTAACATTATAAAAAATGAACTTGGTTGTCACACATCTTTAGGCGTTTCAAACGTTTCTTTCGGGCTTCCTAACAGAGATGTTATAAACAGCGTATTCTTCTCATTAGCACTTGAGAATGGTCTTTCTGGTGCAATTATGAATCCATATTCTGCTGAAATGATGAAAACCTATTACACCTTCAAGGCGTTAAAAGGTCTTGACGAAAATTGCGCTGATTACATAAGTGTGGCAGAAAGCTTCAGTTCTACTGTAATTGATAATAAAAAAGAAACTACTACTGTTACTGAAAGTAGTTCATCTGAGCTTATGACTGCTGTTATAAAAGGCTTTAAAGAAAAAGCAAGCGAAATCACAAAAGAACTTTTAAAAACAAAAGCTCCGCTTGATATTGTTAATAATGAAATTATTCCTGCTCTTAACGAGGTTGGTATCGGTTACGAAAACAAAACAATTTATTTACCACAGCTTTTAATGAGTGCCGAGTCAGCAAAAAGCTCTTTTGAAGCTATAAAAGAGTTTATGTCTAATAGCGAAAAAACTTCATCAAAAGGTAAAATCATAATTGCAACTGTTAAAGGTGACATTCACGATATCGGCAAAAACATAGTAAAGCTTCTTTTAGAAAACTATGGCTTTGACGTAATAGATTTAGGCAAAGACGTACCACCTCAACAGATAGTAGAAACTGTAATTGAAACCAACGCTCAATTAGTTGGTCTTAGTGCTCTTATGACTACAACTGTTCCTGCTATGGAAGAAACAATTAAACTCTTAAACGAAAAAGCCCCTTGGTGCAAAGTGGTTGTTGGCGGTGCTGTTCTTACACAAGAATATGCCGACAAAATCAGTGCAGATAAATATGCAAAAGATGCTATGGAAACTGTAAGATATGCAGAGGAGATTTTAAAATGAAAAAAGTACACTTAATTTGTAATGCGCATATAGACCCTATATGGCAATGGGACTGGCAAGAGGGTGCAAGTGCCGTACTTTCAACCTTCCAATCTGCAGTTAACTTAGCAGAAAAGCACGATTATATTTTCTGTCACAATGAAGTAACAGTTTATAAATATGTTGAAGAATATGCGCCTGAGCTTTTTAGTAAAATTCAGGAATTAGTAAAAAAAGGCAAATGGCACATTATGGGTGGCTGGTATTTACAACCCGACTGTAATATGCCTTCGGGTGAAAGCTTTGTAAGACAAATAGCGGAAGCAAAACGATATTTCTTAGAGAAATTCGGCGTATACCCTACTACTGCAATTAACTTTGACCCATTCGGTCACACAGTTGGTCTTGTTCAGATTATGAAAAAATGTGGGCAGGACAGTTATATTTTCACTCGCCCTTACGGCAGTCAGTTGGATTTAGAAGATGATTTATTTTACTGGGAAGGTCTTGACGGAAGTAAAATAAAAGCACTCAGAGCTCACGGCTACAACTCCCCTCTTGGTAATTCGAGAGAGATTATTGAGCGACGTGCAAATGACGATGAACACGAAACCGCACTTGTATTATGGGGTGTAGGTAATCACGGTGGTGGACCATCCGACAAAGATTTAACCGATATTACAGATTTAATAAAAACTTCAGAAAATGAATATTTACATTCAACACCTGAAAAATATTTCAGCGAAGTCACGCCTACATATACGTTCAATAAATCTTTAAGAATTTCAATGCCTGGCTGTTACACCTCAATGTACAGAGTAAAGAAAAAGCACGCTTTACTCGAAAATGAGCTTTTCTTTACAGAAAAAGTTCTTTCTACTGCATATAACAAAGGTTTATTGAAAGAATACCCTGAAGAAAAAATTCACGAAATCACTGAGGATTTATTGAACACAGAATTTCACGATGTACTCCCTGGTTCTTCAATTCAATGCGGTGAAGATAATGGTTTAAAGCTTTTAGACCACGGGCTTTTAGAAGCAGAAAGACTAAAAACAAGAGCCGTTTTTGCTCTTTCATCAGTGAAAGAAGTTTCTCGCCCAGGTGAATACCCTATTTTTGTATTTAACCCACATCCTTATAAATTAGTTGATACAGTTGAATGTGAATTTATGTTACAGGACCAGAACTGGTCAGACGAAATATATTCAAAGCTTACTGTATTTGACGAAAATGGTAACGAGGTTAAATATCAGATAATTAAAGAAGAAAGCAACTTAAATCTTGACTGGCGCAAAAGAATTGCATTTGAAGCCGAACTTAAACCATTAGAGCTTAACAGATTTTCTGTTTTCGTAGAATTTGAACCAATTAAAAACAAAGAAAAGAAAGAAAGTCTTATATTTAAAAACGACAGAAAGTATGTTGAAATTGATAAGGAAACTGGTCTTTTAAAGAAATACTGTATTGATGGTATTGACTATATTAAAGATGGTTTCGAGTTAGTTTCTTTTGACGATAACTCAGACCCTTGGGGAATGAGTGACGAGCAACAAAAAAGAATGGGCACAAATGAAAAAGCCTTCACACTAATGAAAACTCCAAGTGGCGTTTTCAAAAATATGAAGAGTATTCAGGTTATAGAAGACGGAGATATTTTCTTAGGTGTAGAAGCATTTTTTGAGCACGAAAACACAAAAGCAGTAATAAAATATAAAATCTATAAACTTAATGATGATATTGATATTGATGTTACTCTCTTTATGGGTGACATTGATAAAATCATCAAGTTAAAAGTTCCTGTTGCTATAAATGGCACTTTAATCGGTCAGACTGCTTTTGGTACTGAAGAATTATTTACCGATGCAAGAGAAAACGTTGCACATCGTTTTATTGCAATAGCTAATAACAACAAAAGTCTTGCACTTATTAATAACGGCACCTACGGTAGCCATTTTGAAAATGATGCTTTATACGTTTCTCTTGTTCGTGGTGTTACATATTGTGCACACCCTATTTGTGACAGACAGTTAATTCCAAATGACCGCTTCACAAAGAAAATTGACCATGGTGAAAACAGTTTTTCATTCAGGTTAACTGTAACAGATACAAACAAGCTCGAAAGAAAAGCACAGGAATTCACCCAGAAGCCGTATGCCATCAATTTATTCCCAGTGCCATCTTCTAATAAAGAAAAAGATTATTCTGTTTCTTTAGGCGATGACCAGATTTCACTTGTTACTATGAAAAAGGCTGACGGCAAAAATGCAACAATCATCCGACTTTTAAATAATAGTAATGAAGAAATAAGAACTTCAATCTCTGTTAATTCAACTACACTTCCATTACAGTTTACTAAATATGAAGTTAAAACTGTTGTTTATGAGAATGGTGAATTGAGAGAAGAAGAAATGTTGATTATTTAAAAGGTTGACATTTTTAGTTGTTGTGTTATAATATAAATGAACAAGGAACTACCCGATAAACGGTTAGTCCTGCAAATAACTAAAAAGATTTAACCGCTTAGTTTGCGAGACTGGGGCGGTTATTTCTTTTTTATTATATCAATAACAAGTGCGATTATAGAAACTATAAGAGAAAGTAATAATAACAATTCGCTGTATGTAACCATGAGCACCGCCCTCCTTTCATTCGGAGGGAAAAGAATGCCCTCCATAAAAGAGGACTAACCGCTTACCGTATAGGATAGCTCCTTGGGAACTTATGTTCCGTTCACTATTGTATCATATTTAAATGCAAAAATCAATACAACTTTAAGTTTAAAGTATAAAAACACATATCCCCTATGTAAATCTTAATTTACATAGGGGATAAAAAATTATTTTATAGTTTTAGCAGGAATAATTTTGCCTTCTTGTGTTTTATAAGTGATTGTTACTGTATCACCAACATTGAGAATAACAACATTATTGTCATTTACTGCTGACATTGAGTAATAAACTGCATTACCATCAAGTGCAATGTAGTAAACGCTGTTGCCGTTTTCAACTGCTGTACGGATATCTGTAATAACACCTGTAACACTTGCTATTGTTGATTCTGTATTATTTGTGGTGTCACCATTATTTGTTGATTCGCCACCGCTTATTGAATCAGGAAGAACTGCATTGTAGTCAATATTAAGCACAAGACCTGCGCTTGCTTTGACTTTATTTACATACGCTTTAAGACAAGCTTCAACGTCTGGGTTAGCGTCATCTTCACTTCTTACTGCATCCTGAACTCTTTCAACACTTACCATTGCAAAGCTCTTTACAACGCTGTTATCTTTAAGAGCCATAAAGTATGTTGCTTCGCCGTCAAGGTTAAGAAGCACTGGGAATGTAGCTTTCCAGCCTTTGTCAGAAACGATACTTTCAGCAGATTTCTGAGCACCGCTTTCTGTTGTACCAGCAATTCTCTGGAACACAGCTTCTTTTGTACGCTGGTTGATAATTGCAAAACCAACAATAGAGTCGTCACTTGTAACTGATGTAACACCTGTGTAAAGCCACACGTCATCACCAGAAGCAATATAGCTTGAGCCTGCTGTTGTAGAAACAACGCCTTGCTGACCAATAAATGCATTAATAAAACCACCATTGTATTTACCAAAGTAGTTATATTGTTTTACAAGTAAATCATCAGAATAAATCTGGTCAATCCATTGAATATCTTTATTAGTTCTTACTTCTTCAATATCGTAATAAGTTACGTTATCTTTATTTGAAGCATCAACTAAAACAACACCAATAACGTCTGTACCGCCGATAAGACCAACAGTCTTGTCAACTCTTTCGCATACCCACCAAGGCTTGCCGTTTTCGTCAATTTCTAAAGAAGGTGTACCAAACATATATGTTGGATATTTAAAGCGAAGCACACGGCCTAATTTTTCGTTAAGATATTCACCAGTTGAAATCTGAATATTATCTAAACCTTTATCTTTAAGAATAATTGTGCTTGCTTCTTGTGTATACATATTAACTGCAATATATGCTGGAATACCTTCACGTGTATTGTTGAACCATTTGAACACATCGCCGTATTTGAGTGGGAAAATTCTGTAAGGATTACCTTCGAAGTTAATTTGTGTTGAATAAGCACTATCAATAACAAACTGTGAAACGTATGCTGAAAGCTCACCTAATTTTTTGTTAGCAAGGTTTTCTGCAACCTCTTTATCAATCATAGGTACTGCAGAAAAATCTTCAAGACTTGTAATTGTTGTTATACTCTTATCGTTTTCACCGAAGTTTTCAGTTTTAACATCAATAATCTCACTGTAAGCCTTTGCTCTGAAAAGCTCGCAAGACGTTAAATAACCTACACCAAGAATTAAAGCGAACACAAGACCAATAATAACTGGAACTGTTGCAGTCTTTCTTACGTAAGGAATATACTCAGGCTTAATAAATGCTTTACTCAAAAGAAAAGTAGAGCCAATATAAAGACCGAGTAAAGATGCAATAAAGTAGTAAAAATCGAGTGATTTAAGGTTTAATGCTGGTAACATAAAGTAA
>JAZNCY010000204.1:0-1770 GCA_045587825.1 Acutalibacteraceae bacterium | reverse complement strand
GTCCAGGCTCTTACTTCTGGCTGACCAGCTGTAAGGTAAGACATTAAGCCTAATAAGTCATAGCTTCTTTCAATAAGTCTGTCAAGACCACCAGAAGAAACACCAATTTCAGAAAGGAACATTTCTTTTTCTTCATTGTCAAGCTCAGCAATCTGTGATTCAAGCTCTGCACAAATCGGAAGCACCTCGCTGCCTTCATCTGCGGCAATTTTCTTAACAGCATTAAATCTTTCGTTTGTTTCAATATTTTTTGTGAAGTCTTCTTCACTCATATTACAAGCGTAAATAACAGGCTTAGATGTAAGTAAATCTACTGTGTCAAGAAGCGCTTTTTCATCATCTGTCATTTCAACACTTCGAGCACACACGCCATTGTTAAGTGCTTCGTTAACTCTTTCAAAGAATGCTACTTCTGTTGCAAGAGATTTATCACCCTTCATTGCTTTTTTGCTTCTGTCAATTCTTCTGCCCAATATTTCAGCGTCAGAAAGAATTAACTCAAGGTTAATTGTTTCAATATCTCTCTGTGGGTCAATTGAACCTTCAACGTGCATAATGTCGTCATTATCAAAGCAACGTACAACGTGAATTATAGCGTCAACCTCTCTTATGTGAGAAAGGAATTTGTTACCAAGACCCTCACCCTGAGAAGCACCTTTTACAAGACCTGCAATATCAACAAATTCAATTGTTGCAGGTGTAACTTTTGCTGGGTTATACATTTCGCAAAGTGCATCAAGTCTTTTATCTGGCACAGATACAACACCAATATTTGGCTCAATTGTGCAGAAAGCATAGTTTGCTGCCTGAGCACCAGCATTTGTAAGTGCATTGAAAAGTGTACTTTTACCAACGTTTGGAAGTCCTACAATACCGAGTTTCATATTTATTACCATTCCTATTTGAAAATTTACTAAAACATTTTAGCATATATTAATTTCTATTTCAATATTTATTTAAAGTCTTTTATTTATAATTTCAATAAAAAACAGCAATCTTTAAACGATTGCTGTTTTTGTTACCATTCATATCTACCTATATACCAGGCGTAATTACAATTAGTAGGAGTGAAAAAAGTTTCAGAATCCTCTGTGGGTATTTCGTTGTTTCTTAAGGTAAGCTTAAAACCACCACGACTAAATGATAAACTATCATTATGATGAATACGATAGCAAGCTATTTCGTGCTCGCCAGGATTGTTATTAACATAAGTACAACCTGCATTATCTAAAAAATAGGTTCCTGTTGCAAAATAATAGGTGCCGAGAAAGTAATCTTCTAAACCGCTACTTAATAGCTGTGGTTGAGTGCTATTTTTATCATATATTCTTAGCATTCCTTCTTGGTAGCAGGAGGATGATGAGCCTTTTGCGAATAAATTTGTATTAAGTATTACACCTTTTGATTTTGTTTCAAGTAAAGTGAATTCTTCACCAGAAGGAACATCTGTAAGAAAACTTCGTGTGCAAGTGAATTTTGCACCATAGGGAATTTTTATTCCACCTACAGAAAAACTATGCCAATTAGATGTACGGCAATTGAACCAGACAAGTGGATTAGAAGTTTCTGAATTATTTGAAATTTCAATTACAATTCGTTTGTAAAATGGAATTTTATAATTTAAGTAAATGCCATTTTTAGTACCAGTTTTACCAAATAAATCATTGCCAAATATTGTATCATTGGGTGTATTGCATTTTAAACCGATAAGCTCATATAAATATCCATAAAGAGATATATGTTCATCGTCAATGGTAATTCTTATCATTG
>JAZNCY010000203.1:0-4240 GCA_045587825.1 Acutalibacteraceae bacterium | reverse complement strand
ACATTTTTCTTTATTGTCGGAATAGTCCTTTGTGTTTTTATAATTCCATATTTCGGATTTTTATTCTTCCAGAGTTACACAAAGAGTGTTCCGGGAGCAAATGATAACCTTACTGGTTGCTTAACTGCTATGTCGGTTTTAAAGCTTATGAAAGAAAATAATATTGAACTCGACAATACTGAAGTAAGAATTATGCTTACAGGCTCAGAAGAAGCGGGGCTTCGTGGTGCTAAGAATTACGCTGAAACTCACGAGAAAGAGCTCAAAGAAATCGAAACTGTTGTTATTGCTTGTGATACTATGAGAGATTTAAAAGATATGGCAGTATATGACAGAGATTTAAGTGGTACTTTAAAGCACGACAAACAAGCAAAAGAACTTGTTAAAAGAGCAGCTAAAAACTGTGGGTATGACTTACCTTATGCTTCAATTTATCTTGGTGCTTGTGATGCTGCGGCGTTTACCCAAAAGAAAATTAAAGCAACTGGTTTTGCTGCTATGGACCCAACACCACCAAGATATTACCACACTCGTTTAGACACACCTGATTTACTCGTGCCAGAAGCACTTGAAGTAGGTGCAAAGGTTTTACTTGAAACAGCGTGTCTTTACGATAGTGAAGGCTTAATTTAATTTATTCTATTTATTAGGAGTAATTTCTTAATGCATTATATTATAATGGACCTTGAGTGGAATAACACTTACTGCAAGAAGAAAAAAGGTTTTTTAAATGAAATTATTGAAATCGGTGCAGTAAAGCTTGATGAAAATCTTAATCAGGTTGATACATTTTCACTTTTTATCAAGGCGCAATTAGGTAAAAAACTTCATACAAGAGTTAAGGAATTAACTAATATTTCTAACGATGATATCAGCACTGGTACACCGTTCAGTCAGGCTATGTCTGAATTCAGGAAATGGTCTGCTGGTGAAAACAACGTAATTCTCACGTGGGGTGACACAGACGTAAGGGTATTAGTTGAAAATTTCAGATATTTCAACGGAATTAATTTTGTTCCGTTCTTAAAAAATTATGTAAATCTTCAGAATTATGCTCAGGCTTTTATGAATATTTCAAAAGCTGACCAGATTGGTCTTTCTACTGCTGCTGAGAAATTAGGTCTTGATATAGAGCATTATTCCTTGCATCGTGCTATTGATGACAGTCTTTTGACTGCTGATATTTTCAGAAAAATTTACAATCAGCAAATGATTGCTTCTTATACTCACGCTTGTGATAATGCATTTTATTTGAAGTTATCTTTTAAACCAAAGGTTATTACAGATATTAATAGTCCTTTAATTGACAGAAGTAAAATGAAATGTCTTTGTGACGTTTGTGGTGCGAGCTGCGAAAGAGTATCTGACTGGCGTGTTATGAATCAGTCATTTAGAGCGATTTTTCAATGTACTAATTGCAAACGTAAAATAAGATTTACAATCCGTTTTAAAGAATATTATGATAGAGTTGATATAAAATCTTCTACTGTTCCGTTTATTGATAAAAAGGAACTTGAATTAAAAGTGGCAGAGGAAAGAGAAAACTCTCCCGAAATTGATAATAATACAACTACTGAGGTGTAAAAAATGTATCCAATTAAATTAAATCCTGTTTTCAAAGAAATCGTTTGGGGTGGCGAGCGTTTAAAAAATGGCTATGGCTATGAAAGTGACCTTAAAAATATAGCTGAAGCCTGGGTGCTTTCTGCACGTAATGATGGCGATAATACTGTAAAAAATGGTGAATATTCTGGTCAGAGTTTTACTGAACTTATCAAAAATAATCCTGCATTTTTAGGTGAAAAAGGCGAGAAATATAACGAATTTCCTCTTTTAATTAAATTTATTGATGCGAAATCTGATTTATCTATTCAGGTGCATCCTGATGATGATTATGCAAGAATTCACGAAAATTCTTTAGGTAAAACAGAAGCGTGGTATGTTCTTGATTGTGCAGATGATGCAGAGCTTATTTATGGTTTTAATAAAGAAATCACAAAAGAAGAATTTGAAAATTCAATTAAAGATAATTCATTTTTAAATCACGTAAACAAGGTAAAAGTAAAAAAAGGTGATATTTTCTTTATTGAAGCTGGTACGTTACACGCTATTGGTGGCGGTATTTTACTTGCAGAAGTTCAACAAAACTGCAACACTACTTACAGAGTGTATGATTACGGCAGATTAGTTGATGGTAAACCTCGTGAATTACATATTGAAAAAGCACTTGATGTTACTAACACATTACCACCAGTACGCTCAGCAGAAGCAGAAGGTAAAGAAGAAGTAATTGGTGATGCAAAAGTGCAAAAACTTTGTTCTTGCGAGTTTTTTACAATGACTTCTTTAAAGCTTAATGGTAAGTATGAATACAACTGTGATAACAGTTCATTTTTATCTGTTTTAATTCTTGAGGGTAACGGCAGTATAACAGTAGATAATACTGCTGTAAGTGTAAAAAAAGGTGATAGCATATTTATCCCTGCAAATAGTGGTAAAGTTATGTTATCCGGTGAATTCAGCGCACTTTTAAGCACATTATAATAACAATTTATGGTGAGTTTATGTCATTATTAACAGCATTAAATTTAAAATTTGGTTTTGCTGACGGCGTCTTGTTTAAAGACGCCGCTTTTCAAGTTGAAGAAAATGACCGAATTGGACTTATTGGTGCTAATGGTACTGGTAAAACCTCGTTATTCAAACTTATAACAGGGGAATATCAAGCTCAAGAAGGCGGTATTGTTCGTGGTAAGGACGTTAGAATTGGTTATATGGAGCAATACTTAGAATGTGAAGATAATTTAACGGTTTACGAAGAGGTTTTAAAGGTATTCTCAGATGTTTCCAGAATGGAAGCAGAGCTTGAAGATATTACTAAAAAACTTGAAAATAACAGTGATTTAACTTTAATTGAAAGACAGTTGCATTTAACTGAAGAAATTGAACGCCGTGATGGTCTTGTTTATAAAGCAAAAACACGTTCTGCACTTATCGGTTTAGGTTTTAAAGAAAGCGAATTGGATTATCCTGTAAAAAATTTAAGTGGTGGTCAGCGTTCTAAGGTTTCACTTTGTAAATTGCTTCTTTCAAACGCTAATTTAATTTTATTGGATGAACCTACAAATAACCTTGATATCGACGCAATAAACTGGCTTGAAGATTTTCTCACAAAATATAAAGGTGCAGTTATTGTTGTTTCTCACGATAGATATTTTCTTGATAAAATTACGTTTCTTACAATGGAAATTTCTCACAAAAAAATTACTATGACAAAAGGTAATTATTCTGTTTTTCAAAAATTAAAAGCAGAAAGAGAATTGACTATTGAAAGAGAATACGAGAAAAATATTGCAGAAATCAAGCGAATTGAAGGTATAATTGAGCAACAGAAGCGTTTTAACCAGGAACGAAATTATATAACAATCGCAAGTAAAGAAAAGCAGATTGAACGAATTAAGGCTGATTTGGTTGTGCCAGATAAAGCTTTAGCTTCAGTAAGATTTTCTTTTAATTCTGATATTCGTTCTGGCGATAATGTTTTAACTGTTTTTGATTTAGAAAAATCATTTCCGCAAAAGCCATTATTTAAAAACTTGAATCTTTCAATTAACAGAGAAGAGAAAATGTTTTTATTAGGTCCTAATGGTTGTGGTAAATCGACGTTTTTAAAGATTTTAAATAAAGAAATTTCACAGGATAGCGGTATTATTAAATTTGGTACAAATGTTAAAATAGGCTATTTTGACCAGAATATTGATAAATTAAATAGTGATAAAACTGTTCTTGATGAAGTCTGGGATATGTATAAATTTATGGACCAGACTGAGATTCGCAGTGCGCTCGCTTTATTTTTATTTCGTGGTGATGATGTATTTAAAAAGGTGTCGGTTTTAAGTGGTGGCGAAAGAGCAAAAATTGCTTTACTTAAAATTATGCTCTCAAAACCTAATTTCTTAATTTTAGACGAGCCTACAAACCACCTTGATATTAACTCCCGTGAAGTGTTGGAAGAAGCCCTTTTAAACTATGATGGTACTCTTCTTGTTGTTTCTCACGACAGATATTTTATTAATAAATTATCGAGTAAAATTGTTCATTTAACTCACGATGGTGCAGTAAGCATTGATGGTAATTATGACGATTATTTGCTATTTAAAGAAAACAATCAAACACCAAAAGAAGAAGTAAAAAAAGAAACAACAAAAGTTAATATTTATAAGTTACAAAAAGAACAACA
>JAZNCY010000202.1:0-2219 GCA_045587825.1 Acutalibacteraceae bacterium | reverse complement strand
AATTTTGCACTTGATGAAATAAGTGATTTATTAATTTTATCATTAGAAATGAGTCTTACTTTTTTCTTTTCGATTAAACCTTTTTGTGAAAGTGTTTGTTTTAATTCTTCTGAAATTTCTTCTGAAAAAATTTCAGGAGCTTCAATAATAAATTGAAATGCTTTTTCAGCATTTGCCATATTGCATTTTAATTCTTCTTTTACGTGGAATGCTTTTTTTAATATATTCTGATTAATTTCGGCACCACCGTACATAGCAACTAAAAATAATTCTCTGAAATTATTTAAGTTGTCATAAAGTAAAATTTCACTTTCTTCGGTGTCTTCTAAAACCTTAGAGATTTCTAATGCCTTAAGTGGTAAACCGCTTTTAATTATTTCATTTGTAGTTTGCTTTGCTTTTTCTTTATATTCTTTTAAATTATTTTGTTCGTCTTCGGTTGGGTAACTAAAATAAATATAATCCTGATGAGGACAAAGTGTTTTTTGAGAAACTAATTGTGGCACAAAAATCTCTTCATCTATTTCACCACAAAGTGAAGAATATTTTGCCCATTCCTGAGGCGCACTGTCATAAGGCGGAGTTGCAGTAAGTGAAATTAATTTAACACTGCCACCTAAAGCATCTATAAATTTTTCTAACGCTTTTTGCCATTCGCTTTTTAAGTGGTGAGCTTCATCAAGACAAATTGTTTTTATTCCTGCAGTTTTAATTACGTCAAGAATTTCGAAATTTGTAAAATCTGCAGCTTCTTCATTTTCAAATTCTTCATCGTCAGCTTCTTCATCAATATTCGTTTTTGTGTAAGCTGCGTGTAACGCCTGATATGTAATAGATGTGAGTAATTTTGGTTCTTTTAAATTATAAGAAATGAAATTTTCTGCATTTTCATTTTCTGGCAAAAATGCTTCGCAAAATCTTTCACCCCATTGTTGACGTATTGTAACCGATGGTGACAAAATAAGAGCAGGGGCGTTGAGTCTTTTAATAAGCTCTAAGCCTAAAATCGTTTTACCACTACCGGGGGCTGCAACAATGTGAATTTTACCATCCTTTAAATGCTTGTCTGCATTGTCGAGTACGGTCTGCTGATAACTTCTGAAATGCCACTTGAAATTTATATTTTTAAAATCCATATTTTCACCCCATTACCCTTAATTATAGCACTCATTTGATTTTTTTCAATATCATTTATCTTGACAACAAAAATATATTATGATACTCTATGCATAGAACATAGAGGTATCATTAAACGGAAAGGAGTGTTAATCATGAATATAAAAAAGGAGTTAACAAAAGGTAGCACAGCACTTTTGGTGTTGTCAGTTCTTGAAAATCAGGATTTGTATGGCTACAAAATTATTAAAGAAATTGAATCACGTTCAGAAAATGTTTTTTTACTTAAAGAAGGTACACTTTACCCTATACTCCACAACTTTGAAAAATCGGGTTATGTTGAATCTTATTGGGATGGAAAAGAAGGCGAACGCAGAAGAAAGTATTACCACATTACCAACAAAGGTAAAAAGGTACTCAAAGAAAACAAAGAAGAGTGGAACAGTTATTCAAATGCAGTAAATAAGGTTGTTGGGGGCGTTAAAAATGCAACTACCTGAAAATGTTATAGAATATATAAACTCTACTATTCCAGAAAAAATTCACGATGATATAAAAAGAGAATTAAAAGACGAGCTTGAATCTCATATTTGTGATAAAGCTGATTTTTATATTGAAATTGGTTATGATGAAAAAATTGCTTATGAAAAAGCAATCAATGATATGGGTAAACCACAGCCAATTTGCGAGAAATTTGAGAAACTTTATACTGACAATATATTAAAAGCAGGTGCTATTTTTATATCGCTTTGCATTATAAATTTTATTTTAGTAGTTATAGATTACGGCTACTTTGCATTTGTTGAAGCAAATTATCCAGAAAATATCAGCATTATTGAAATGTTTTTCTTTCTTTTAGCTTCAAATACCTTTATTATTTATACAGCGAAATGTGCCCGTGAAAAAAGATATCTTCAGCTACAAGCAATAGCATATGCTATGGGGTTAATTACATTTGGTTCATTTTTTATGAGTGGTCTTTATTATCCTGTTTTTAAAGCAGGCACACCAATTCTTTTCTTTTTGTTTGATTTAGATCCATCTGATTGGGAGTTACAGTCAAAATTAACGCTAATATTTGCGATTTTGAATTTTCTGTTCTT
>JAZNCY010000201.1:0-6753 GCA_045587825.1 Acutalibacteraceae bacterium | reverse complement strand
TGAAAAATGAAATTAATGAAGCCGAAGAAAAGGTAAAAGAAGCTGAAGAAAAAGTTTCAAAAACAGAAGAAAAGCATAATGAAGATGAGCAACGTTTAAAAGTTGAAAGAGAAATTAACACTGCTCTTACAGAAGATAAAGAAAAATTAAACGTTGAAATTTTAAAGCTTAATAAAGAAATTACAGAGCTTAAAAATAAACCTGTTTTAAGTGAAGAAGATGCTGAAATTTTAAAGGCAGAAAACGCTAAACTTAAAATTGAATGTGACAAGTTAAAGGCTATGGAGCAACAAGTTGGTGCTGCTATGCTTGATGCTCGTCTTCGTTCAGATGAGCTTATTAAAGAAGCTGAAGAAAAGGCTGAAATTGTAAGAAAAGACGTTTACGATGCTATTGGCGATACTGCTTTGAAAATTGATGAGCTTTCAGGTGGTATTACTGAAATTGCACGTAACTTTACTAAAGCAGTAAGCGAAGTTGAAATGAGAATTAATCTCCTTACAGGTAATATGAGCAAAACTGCTCAGGCTCTTATTTCTAATAATTTAGAAGCTTCTCCTTTAAGAATTCAGAATACTGCTTCTAACGAAGAATTTGCTGATTCAGATGTTGATGTTTTAGAAGTTCTTGAGCAAGAAATTGAACGTACCAATGAAACAATGCTTAATGATGAGCATAAACCTATAATTAAAGTTAAAGCAAAGCCGGTTGAGTGAATTGAAAGAATATTACTTAAATTCAGACAATATAAATGAATGGGTAGAAAAATTAGAAAAAGGTGACAGAGTTTATTTAAGTGGCACTATTTATACGGCACGTGATGCAGCACATAAAAAAATAGTTGCTTTATTAAATGATGATAAACCTTTGCCTTTTATGCTACAAAATTCTATTATTTATTATGCTGGACCTACCCCTGCAAAAAATAACCTTGCAATTGGTAGTATTGGTCCCACAACGTCTTCAAGAATGGATTGCTTCGCACCATTACTTTTAGATAATGGCTTAAAGGCAATGATTGGTAAGGGTGGCAGAAGTGAAGATGTAATTTCTTCAATGGTTAAAAATAAAGCAGTTTATTTTGCTGCTGTTGGTGGTGCTGGTGCTCTTTATTCTAATGCCGTTACAAGCTGTGAAGTAATTGCATTCGACGAATTAGGTTGTGAATCAGTAAAACGTTTAACTATTAAAGATTTTCCTTTGACAGTTGCTATTGATAGTAAAGGCAAATCGCTTTTTGAAAGGTGAGTAATTATAAAACAAATCAATTATTTTGAGATGTTAAAAATTTTATCGTCTTTAAATTACGAGATGTTTTGTAAAATACTAAACAACCAGTCAATAAGTAAAGAAAAAGTTGACTTTAATTCTTTGCAAGAAGAAATTTATAATAATTTACTCAGTGAATTTATTTCACCAATAGAAAGAGAAGATATTTTTATACTACAAAAAAGGCTCGAGGAAGAATTTATTGCAATTTGTTCCTTTAGCCTTTTAAAATCTAAAGAGAAAAATTTTTCAGAAGAAATATGCACTTTGTTAAAAGATAATGTAATAGTTTTTTCAGAATTGAAAAACTTTAAAACTCCAAAAAAACTTTTAAAATTAACAAGAGAGAATAAAAATTATGCAAAAAATATTTTAACTACAAGAGAAAAATCAGAAGTAATTAAATCAATATATAAAATTGATATAGAAATTGAAAGAATAATTTTAAGTAATAATTAGGGTGTTAAAAGAAATGGAATTTACAGAATTAAGAAGAAAACTTATTTTAAAAGAATTCTCAAGAATGAATGACGTTCAGAAAAGAGCTGTATTTGGTATAAATGGTGCAACGCTCATTCTTGCAGGTGCTGGTAGTGGTAAAACTACTGTTCTTGTAAACAGAATTGCTTATATGATTAAATATGGTAATGCTTATGAATCCAATTTTACATACAGAGTGCCAACAGATGTAGATTGTAAAGAATTAGAAGATTTAATCGAAAATGGTGGTGAGCCATCTTTTAATTTAAAATCACTTCTTTCTGTTGATGCACCAAAGCCTTGGCAGATTCTTGCAATTACTTTCACCAATAAAGCTGCAAATGAATTAAAAGACAGACTCGTTACAATGCTTGGTGAAGATGGTAATGATATCTGGGCAAGCACATTCCACTCTTGCTGTGTAAGAATTTTGAGAAAAGATTGTGACAGAATAGGCTTTTCAAAACATTTTACAATTTATGATACAGATGACTCAAAAAGAGTTATGAAGGAAGTTTTAAGAATTCTTGATATTGATGAAAAAAGACTTCCTGTAAAATTCGTGCTTTCAGAAATCAGTAAAGCAAAAGACTCTTTAATGACTCCACGTGATTATATTGATAGTGCAGGGTACGATAATAACAAAAAACTCATAGGACAAGCATTCGAAAAGTATGAAAATATGCTCAAAAATGCTGATGCTATGGATTTTGATGATATTATTGTAAACGCTGTTAAATTACTTAAAGAAAATCCGGATGTTTTGTCTTATTATCAGAATCGTTTCCGTTACGTAATGGTTGACGAGTATCAGGATACAAACCAGGCACAGTATATGCTCACATCTTTACTTGCTGGTGGTTATAAAAATATCTGTGTTGTTGGTGATGACGACCAGAGTATTTATAAATTCCGTGGTGCTACTATTGAAAATATTCTTTCTTTTGAAAATCAGTACGAAGATACACGTGTAATTCGTCTTGAGCAGAATTATCGTTCAACCTCTGTTATTCTTGATGCGGCAAATGCTGTTATTAAAAACAATCAGGGCAGAAAAGGTAAAACTCTCTGGACTGAGCAAGAGGGTGGCGACAAGATTGTTGTCAGAATTCTTAATGATGAGCGTGATGAAGGTCGTTTTGTTGCTGATGAAATTTTAAATGCAGTTGCAATTGGCAGAAAGCTCTCTGATTTTGCAATTCTTTACAGAACTAATGCTCAGTCAAGTAGTATTGAACGTGCTTTAGTTTATAACGCTGTGCCATACAAGGTTGTTGGTGGTCATCGCTTCTATGAGCGTAAAGAAATTAAAGATGTTCTTGCATATTTAAGCGTTATTGCAAATCCATCTGATACAGTAAGACTCAGAAGAATTATAAACGAGCCAAAAAGGGGTATAGGCGACACAACAATTAATAATGCCGCTTCTATTGCTGATAATTTGGGTATGACTCTTTTTGAGGTTATTTCTAATGCAAGTGAATACCCAATGCTTTCAAGGGCTAGTGCAAAATTAAATGAATTCACTACTCTTATAAATAAATTAGTCGAATCACTTGAAACAAAAACAATGGCAGATTTCTTTGATGATGTTATCAACGAAACTGGCTATATGAGTTCTCTTGATTTAGACAGAGAGACTGCAGAAGAGCGTAAAGCAAACGTTATGGAGCTTCTTGCAAACTTGCTTCGCTATATGGAAGAAAACGAAGAAGGTACTCTCACAGGCTTCTTGGAAGAAGTTGCTTTAATGACTGATTTAGATAACTATAATCAGGACTCTGAATCTGTTGTAATGATGACCTTGCACTCTGCAAAAGGTCTTGAATTCCCAGTTGTATTTATTGTTGGTATTGAAGAAGGTCTTTTCCCAGGAAATCAGGTGATGTATGACCCAAGCGAGGTTGAAGAAGAAAGAAGACTTTGCTACGTTGGTATTACAAGAGCAAAAGAAAAACTTTATCTTACAAATGCCCGTTCAAGAATGTTGTTTGGTAATACGTCATTCACTCGTCCATCAAGGTTCTTAACAGAAATTCCAACTGAACTTATGGACGAAAAATCACCATTTAATCAACCACAGAGAACTGCTGCATCATTTGGTAGTACTTATAGTGGTTCGTCTTATGGTGGGGGAGGTTTCTCACGTGGTACTTCTGGAGCTGCAAGAAACACTTCAACAACAAAACCAACCAGCATTCCAACAAAATCTGCACCAGACCCGAAATATTCAAGAGGCTTCAGCGGTATGGGTAATAAAACTGCAAGTGCTTCTAATGTTTCACTTGACTTTAAAGTTGGCGATTCAGTAGAGCATAAGGCATTTGGTAAAGGTCTTATTGTGAGTGCAAAATCTATGGGTGGCGATATGCTCTTAGAGGTTGCATTCGATGATGTAGGAACTAAGAAGTTGATGGCGAAGATGGCGAAGTTAACTAAGTGTTAGTTGTTAGGAAATAGGAATTAGGAATTAGGAATTAGGAATTAGGGGTATTATTAATGACTTATGCTGAAAAACACTGGGGTAATTGTGATAATGCAGTGGCGTACCAATTGAACTTTGTACAACTTTGTTATGGGTATGATTCGGATATGTATAATGATTATTACAAGTTGTGCGAAAAGTGTTGTTATGCCGAAACACAAAAAAGAGATTATGAATATCCAAAAGGTGGTTTTTCTAAAAAAGATTATTACTTGTTAGATACTTATGACTCGGGTGTTTCACAAGAAATGATGGAGGATATTATTGCTTTTGGTGTTGCAAAAGAGAATTTCAGACCAATCTTCACAAGAAAACACGATATTGTTTTAGGATATCAACTAACACCAGTTTATACATTAAGTCCTATAAGCGAATTTAACGGATATAAAAAGAAATTAAAATGTAAAAATTGCGGTAGATGTGAATATGATTATAAATATGGAGAAACTGATACAAATAGTGTATATAATAGAATAGGTTTTCCTGTTTATATTTCAGATGCTGTATTAAAAGAAGTTGAAGAGTATCATCTTGCAAAAACATTAGAATATAAAGAAAGTGTAATAATTTCTTTAGAATTGTATAATTACCTTTTGAAAAAATATCCGAGAATTGAATGTAGACCTGTGTTTTTGGGTGATGTAACAAATGACCCTGAGTTTTTAAGATTACATAAAAACAGAAGAAAATTTTTTAAATGAAAAAAATCCTATCATTTTCAAGTTGTTATCAACTAAAAATGATAGGATAATTTATTTTTTAAAACTAATTCCTAATTCCTATTTCCTGTTTCCTTAGAAATCAAAGTTTTATTTCAATTGAGTGACTACCAACACCGGTATTAAACATAACATCACTACCGATATTGCCATTATGCTTAACAATTTCAACATCTGTTGCTTCAACGCCATCAATTAAAATCTTCTTAGCATCAGAAGGAATATAAACAATGTTAGGTACAGAGAATTCTTTGTCTTGTGTAAATTTAAGTGTAAATACACCATTTACGTAATCATACTTGTACTCGTCGATAAAACCAGTAACTGCTTTTGGGTAAGGTCTTGTAAGAAGCTTAATAAAATCTTCTTGCAAAATGTTATCAAAATAGCACCAGTAAGTGTTACTCCATTTATAAGAATCAAATTTATCTTGTAAAAATCTTATATGTGGATACCAGCCGTCGCCCTCAGCACAAGAACCCCATTCACCAACTAAACACGGCACATTAAGTCTTACTTGAGTGTTTCTGTGTTCGTCAAAAATCATACCAACACGGGAGTTGTTAGCATATTTATAAGCAGGGGTGTCTACCATTAAATCGTAAGCGTGAGGACCAAAGCACTGTTTTGCTTCGCGTTTACCATTAACTGTAATTGGTGTGTTGCAACAAGGAATACCCATATTTGAGTAATAGTTGTTGTCAACAAATAAAATTCCGTTATCAGTAACTTCTCTTACGGCTTCTGCCATTTTACAAAGGTAAGGGGAGTATTTTTCTTCGTCAAACTTTCTTACAAGCTCGCTACAAGGCTTGACAATTTCTGTCATAACTTCAGCTTCGAATTGATTGAGAGCTTTTGGCTTTTCTTTACCTAAAGCTTCTTTTGCCATCTCTGTGAGTTTAACTCTTTTATCAAAAACAGAAGTTTTAACAACGCTACCAATAAGCTTTTTAAATATTTTACCACCGTCTGAACCAGGGAATGGCTCGTTTAAAAAGTCAAAACCAAATAATGCAGAATGGTCGCCTAATTTACTTGCAACATATTTCCACATATTTGCGTGGTAGTCCTGAAGACCTTTGCCGTTATATTGCTTATTTGCCCAGAAATTGTCAAATGCTCTGTGACAAGCTTTGCCCCAAAAATAACCCTCAGCCCAAACTGCAATTGGCTTTTTAGGGGTGTATTGGTCATAAAGTGTAGCCCATTTTGGTGCACCATCGCCACCACCAGGATTTTCACCAGAATATAAGTCCTGATGTCCATCTAAATAAACATAGATATCATTCTCAGCACACTTGTCCATAAATTTACTGAGTGTTGCAATCAATTTTTCGTTGTAGTTTTCTGGTTTAGGCTCCATTTTACCCCAGGTAAAACCAAGTCTGATCATATTAAATCCACGTGCTTTGAATTCTTCAAATGGGAATGTGTCAGGGTTGTGACAGTAATCTTCCATTTCCTGAAATGTTGATTTGTCACAAACGTTCATACCGCTGAAAATTCTTTCTCTGCCGTGTTCATCAACGAATCGTAAATTGTCGGTGAAAATTTTATCCATAATATAAACTCCTTAACCAAGTTTTAATTTATTTTGTTTCAACTGAGAGTGGTTTATATGTAGCACTTGCTTCAAAGAAATTATTTGCTTTAATTGTTACTGTGTATTTTGTAGCAGGCTTTAAATCGTCAATTGTAACTGAGAGTGTTTCAGGCATATTGTAGAAGTAATATTCAGACCAAAGACCAACTCTTTTCACAACCAAATCGGTAGCAGTTTCTTTAACTGTAACGATG